>NZ_CALKQY010000003.1:0-64079 GCF_937990675.1 Hoylesella shahii
ATAACAAACCCATCGGAAGAATTAAATACGCACTAAATTAATTCCGCCAACGGGTAAGTAATATATGTTAGGTAACAATACAAAAACAAGAACTCAGGAAACATTGTGACCTAATGAGACCGGTTGGGGTTCAATAGCAAATTCCATATAGTATCTATATACTAAAACGGTCAAGACCATTAGCCTTGACCGTTTTAGTACATTGCATGTGATTTGCTTAAAACTTGTAAGTTTACCGTAGCTAATAAACAATTACAAGCTGATTATAACTTTCTAGTTCAAGTTAGCTGCCCATAGTGGCGATATCAACAAACTTACCACGCTGTTTTCTTTCTTCAATCATTCGTTTCAATTTGCGTTGTCTGTTAGGAGCAATCCATTTTCGTGCAAAGATATTGGGGATGGCTACACCTATCGCAACACATAAAACGATGAGCGATGCAGTCATGCCATTAGTCATTGCCTTAGTAAGTTCGCCCACTACGCCGTGCATATCTAGTAAGGCGAAAAGACAACGATACATCAAAACACCAGGAACCATGGGTATAACGGTGGGAATTGAAAGGCATTGATGAGGCAAATGCACCCAGTGCACCACTTTGATATAGATGATACTAACGAGCGAAGCGCCAACCAAGGAGCCAATAACTGGACCTAAATCCAATCCAATATTGTTTGTGCTCTCACCAAGATTAACATAGTTTCTGGTGCAAACAGCCACAATACCTCCCAATGCCAATATCCATAAATGCTTTGGAGGGAAGTTGTATATCGTGGCAAAACCCATAGCCGAGATGGCGGCAGCCACAGCGTATTCCCAATAATCGTGATGGGGCGTCATGCTAAGCGTCTTAACAAAGTTGTCAATGCCACAAACACGAATAGCCAAGACAATACCAAAGGCCATGGCCGTAACAATAAGTATTGTGTTGATACCGCGTATAATACCCACCTCGATGTTGTTATCTAACACATCATTAACAAAGTTGATGATGGGTACACCTGGAACGAGAAATAGTGTACAGGCCATTAGCGGATGCCAAGGAGTATTAGTGTGTAGAACATGTGAAAGCAATGGAGGAAGGCTTGCCACGAAATTAGAAGAAGCAAAGGTGCCAAGCAGCCAAGCAAGGATGGTTGCCACAAAGGCTGCCATTGCGATGTTGGCGTACATATTAGAGCCAATCTCATTAAGTTTGACACGGAGTCGGAAACCTAGTGCTGCCGCAATAGAAGCATAAAAGAAGGCAGGCCAGTCGCAACCAAATTGGATGCAGAAGCCCCCACAAGCAAAACCTGCTGCAATGGCAACTTGCCAGTGGGTGTAACTTCGTTTGCGAGTGGCAATTTTATTTAATTCTTCTTCGTAGCGATCGAGCGAATAGTCTTCTTTAATTGCACTCCACGACAGTTTACTGATGTCTGAAATGGCGTGCATCTCTATGCCGTGCTTGTCGCAACGTTGAAATTTGGAAAACGAATGTGTGCCGTCGCTTAGGTTTACCATCAACATGTTGTAGGTGATGTGTATGTGCAGCTGTTCTTCGTTGAGACCTAAATAGGCTGCCGTTCTTTTCATGTTGCGCATAATACGACTGGTATCGGCCGAACTTTCAACGAGAATTTTACCTGTACGAAGTAGCAAATCAAGTTTTCTTCGCAATAGTTTTCTAGACTCAACTTGTTGATTTCCTTCTTGTTTCATTGTTTTACTAAACTAAATGTTTATGATTTGGTTTCCTGAGAACACATGCAAAGTTAATAAAACATAAGGAGACTAAGGTGGTTTTTAACTTCTTTATCATTAGCAAACTATGTGTACAATCTCTATTTTAAAGGCTAATTCAATAGGATAAATCAGCTATTTGCAAATATGTTCAAAGTTTGTTTAGGTCTATGGGATGGAAGCGCCTCAAGTTTCATATCATTTCTTTAGTTGATATATGACTGCTTTTCAATAAAGATAGTGCCAACAACCATAAGACGTTGTTGGCGCTAAGCTATATTTTAGAAGTTATTTCGGTTAAATGTGTTGTGGGTGGAAAATAATTAGGGAATATCGACACGCAAGTTGCTGCATATAAGCTGCGTATTAAACACCTTATGCCTTCTGCAGTTTAAATCTTCGCCACAGCCAATTGGGTAGCATTCGCCAAAATAGTATCAATAACCGATAGCGCCAATCTATAATTCGCACACGTTTTTTGTATTTTAGCGCACGCATAATGCTGTCGGCGACTCGATCTACCTGCATCAACATAGGATAATTGCCCCCCGTTAACAAGGCTGTATCCACAAATCCAGGTCTTATATCCGTGAAGTTGATATGCAAATTGCGCATCATTGCTAATTGGTCAAGGGCTTGTATGTAAGTGTTTTGAAAGGCCTTTGAAGCGCTATAAGAAGCAGCACTACCCATTCCTTTTGTGCCTGCCACAGAAGAAACCACAGCAATATGTCCACCATCATGTTGTGCCATATAGTTAAACACAAAGTCTACCATACGCGCAAAACCCATTACATTTGTTTCAAGAGTTGCTAGTTCGATGGTTTCGTCGAGTAAGCGATTTTGTTTGCCAATGCCCGAAGCGTGAAAATATAGGTTCACTCCCTCTAAACGGTCAATGAGTTGAGATAGGGGGGCAGTGGCATTGAAGTCGTTTACATCTACTTGTTGGGTAAACACCCTATTGGGAGCAAGCTGTTTCAAAGGTTCTAACAATTCTAAACGGCGAGCAGAAAGCCCCACCGTCCAACCATCTTCTATTAGTCGTTTGGCAACAGCATAGCCTATACCAGAAGATGCACCCATAACAATAGCCTTTTTCATTGTATTGCGAATTTAGATAATTATCGTTTAATTATATTTGAGATGCAAATAACACACATCTAGTGTATTAGCTAATCAAACATTCCAATTGAAGCACTTCATTTGTGTTTTCGTTTACTCTAAACCTGTTGTCTGTTCGTTCGCCAACAAGCCAAATTAGTGCGCCATTTTTATCAAAAAGTGCCAGTTGTCGTTGTTTGTCAAAGTACGAACGCTTTCTGTCGGTGAGAAAATCACTTACCAATTTCGAACTTTTCATACCAAAAGGTACAAAGCGGTCGGCTGTTTTAATGTGCCGTAAAACTAAGGGGAAAACAATATTGCTAGCATCAAGATGCACGCATTGAGCAAGTTTACTGGGGCGAAATGTTTCTGTTTTTGTGCATTTGGTTATTCGCAAGCGAACATTCTGTGAGAAAACATAAGTTCCAACCTCAGGAAGTAGCATTGTTCTAGTCAATTCGGCAGGTGTAACGCTTTGTTCTATCAACAATATTTGCCTGTCAACAACTAGCGTATGATTAGCCGAATGCCACATTTTACCCGTTTGTTGGTTATCATTTTGAGCTATTTGTTCAATCTGAGCAGGTGTAAAACCCAGTTTGTGAATGAGCTGGAAGAGCACATATTGAGGCGAAGGCGTTTGCATCAACTTATCAATCGCAATACCCAGTCGCCATCTTGGCTCCTCATCTTTAAATATCGTCACTTCCTTTGCATAAGTCTCGATGGCAGGATTGAACACTTTTTCGGCTTCCACTAGTCGTTCAATTGTCTTGGTTATGTTTTTTGTAGACGCCTCGTTTATTTCTGTGAGTAGCGGAATGAGCTGAAGCCTGATTTTGTTACGTGTGTAATCGGTGGTGAAATTGGTGCTATCGGTAACATACGTCTGACCTATGCCTTGCAGATAATCTTGCAAATCAGCGTGGGCAACCTGAAGTAAGGGGCGAATCACCCACCCATTGCGAGGCATCATACCCGTGAGCCCATTCAGTCCTGTACCCCTAAGAAGATTAATGAGCATTGTTTCCACATTGTCGTCTTTATGGTGACCCACACAGATGCCATCCATATCAAGGTCGTGCCGAAGTTTTTCAAAATGGTTATATCGTAATTCGCGTGCAGCCATTTCGATGCTAAGTTTGTGGAAGGCAGCATATTCAGCAGTATCGAAATGCACAGTGTGAAACGCAACTCCATGTTCTTTACATAGATTTGCACAAAAAATCTCGTCGCGAAATGACTCCTCACCTCGCAATTTGAAGTTGCAGTGTACCGCCTCTATCTGTAAACCCAATCGCAAGAGTATGCGAAAGAGCGCCACACTATCTGCACCACCCGACAAAGCAACGAGATAGCGCCCTTGTGGCGACAGCAAACGATGCTTGGCAATAAACTTAGTTACCTCTCTTTCAATATACATCATGCGTTTGTAATGGTGAAAACGACTTGGAAACGTTATTCAACGTAGAGTACAAGTCCCTTTAAATATTCACCTTCTGGATGAAAAATATTGATGGGATGGTCGGCTGGTTGGTGCAATTGGTGCATGATGCGCACCTTTCTACCAGCTTGAGCTGCTGCTGTGAATACGGCATTGCGGAATTGGTCTTTGGTGACAACTTGACTACAGCTGAAAGTAAAGAGCAAACCACCGGGCTTAATACACTCGAAACCCTTGGCATTAAGACGGGTATAACCCTTCAATGCATTGTGGAGGGCTGCACGATGCTTAGCAAAAGCAGGCGGGTCGAGTACAATAAGATCGTATTTATTCTCGTTAGCATTTAAGAATTTGAATGCATCTTCGCAAAAAGCCTCGTGTCGGTTGTCGACGGGAAAGTTTAGTTCCATATTCTTATTGGTCAATTCGATAGCTTTAGCACTACTATCAACCGAGTGAACAAGTTTAGCATTGCCACGCATTGCATAAACAGAGAAGCCACCGGTGTAACAAAACATGTTGAGAACACTCTTACCCTTGGCATACTTTTCGAGTAGCAAACGATTATCGCGTTGGTCGATAAAGAACCCAGTTTTCTGCCCTTTCAGCCAATCCACATGAAAGAGCAAACCATTTTCTTTGCCCGTATTATTCTCGCTTCCGCCGAAGATAAATTCATTTTCTTGTCCCAGTTCAGCTTTGAAGGGTAGGGTAGTGTCACTTTTGTAGTACACATTCTCAATTCTTGCGCCCAACACCGCAACCAGCGCATTACAAATAGCGTGTCGAGCCATGTGCATGCCAACGCTATGAGCTTGCATCACGGCCGTTTTACCATAACAATCTACAATAAGTCCTGGTAGGTTGTCGCCTTCGCCGTGCACCAATCGATAGGTGTCGTTATCATCTTTATCAGCAATACCAATGGCCAATCTAGCATTAAGCGCCGAAGCGAGTCGGGATTTCCAAAACCCATCGTTGATTTCAACGTCGCTAAACGAGAGTACGCGCACAGCAATAGATCCAATTTGATAATGGCCTACAGCAATAAAATCGCCCTCATTGGTAAGCACTCTCACTACCTCGCCTTCTTCAATCTCGTCTTTTTCGGCAAAACCAGCGATGGCACCAGAGAACACCCATGGGTGAAAACGCTTTAAACTTTCTTCTTTTCCCTTCTTTAAATATATTGATTTGTACATAAATCTTATAATTGTCAGATAATCAAAAAACAGCGATTAACGGCAAGAGCGTATGTGTTATTCTTGCTCGTTAATCACCAATTCGTAGTCGCCACTGTTTTTAAGTCGCACAATCTCTTTATACAAATTGATGCATGCCCAAGCATCGAGAGCCGCATAAGCTTTTTGTTTGTCGTTAAGCACATCCGAGTCCCAGTTTGTTAGTCTTTGTCTTTTGCTTATTTTTTGATGAAAGAGGTTGGCATATAGCTTTTGAAGACTAAGGTCTTCGATACCCAAATCGCCCACAAGGTCTTGCAGGTCGATAAAGTTTCCAGGTCTAAAAGCCTCCCTCTTATGCAGCGACAGCATATCGTCGTGCAGCGACAAGCCCACCATAGGCACTGTCTTATTCTCTAGAAGGCGCAAGATGGCAGGAGTAATGCCAATATGATTGAGCCTGAAGAGGAAACAAATATCGCATGTAGACACTTGCAGGAGCGACACCATGTGCGATTCACCCTTCTTAAACGAGGGTCTAGTCTCGGTGTCAACGCCCAAGATGTCTTGACTAAGAAGGAACTCAACGGCCTTCTCAGCCTCGCTCTCGCTCATTACCACAACCGTTTTTCCAGGGAAAGCAACTGTGGGAAGTTGAGCAATGCTTTTCTTATCGAATTTGTTATATATAATCTTTTTCATTTCCACTTCGCATTATAACGTGTTGCAAAATTAGAAAAAAGTTGTGACTTTATGGGCCTTTCTTGGTTTTTTACGCTAATTTTGCAGTTGATTTTCAGTTAAAAAAGTAACGATGGTAAAAAGAAAGACAGAGAGTAAGCCAAAAAGGAAAAGCTCAACGTTCTCACTTAGCAGCATATTTAAGATAAGCAACGAACGAACCGATTTTATTTTTGGGGTTGTACTCATCCTGATCGCGGTTTATGTGACTATGGCAATGGTCTCTTTCTTCTCAACGGGAAAGGCCGATCAAAGCATATTGGAAGACCTAAAACCGGGTGAATGGTTGAATACGAATAGAGAATTTTCAAACTATTGCGGTTCGATAGGAGCCATAATAGCCTACACACTCATTTCGCTCAATTTTGGTTTTGCTGCTTTTGCTGTGCCCATCTTTATTCTTTTGGTTGGGGCAAAGCTTACTCGTGCTTATAAGGTTAACCTTTGGAAAACCTTCTTTTACTTAGCCATCATTATGGTTTGGAGCTCAGTGGCAATCGCTAAGTTCCTTACTCCGTTTACAGGAAGTCTCATATTTAACCCTGGTGGCAATCATGGTTTATTCTGTGTGCAAAATATTGAGAACATGATTGGCCCTCCAGGACTTACCGCATTGTTGTTTATTGTGGCCTTAGCTTTTCTTACTTACTTGAGTGCAGAGACTGTTTCGCTAGTAAGAAAGGCGATTAATCCTGTTAATTACATCACTAATAAGGTAAAATTTACTATTGCCAACAATGGAAATCGTACCGTTCCAACCGACAGCGACGAGGATGTGCTTGTTGAAACACCACAAGAAGAACCCATTATAGAAACAGAAGAGGAAGTCGACGAGGAAGAAACAATGCCAACAGTTGTTGACCTTACGGCTGCTACAGACCAGTTACAAGACAAGGGAAAGTCTGTTACTGAATTGAAAGTGAATGATGAGCCTGAAGTGATAGACGATGCAGCAACACAATTAAAAGTGGAAATTCCTCAAGAAGAAGAGGAAGCTAGTGGTCGCGAATTAACAGCTGCTGAGGTGTTAAGCACACCCATCAATCCCTTAGAGCCATTCTTATCGTACAGATATCCCACGTTAGACTTGCTTAAGGCTTACGATAATGACAATAAGCCTTATGTGGATATGAACGAATTGAAGGCTAACAACGACCGCATTATAAAGGTGTTGCGGGACTTCGGGGTTGAAATTAGGGAAATTAAGGCAACAGTTGGTCCTACCATTACGCTCTACGAGATTACACCTGCTGAGGGAGTTCGTATTAATAAGATACGAAATCTAGAAGACGATATCGCTTTAAGTCTTGCAGCTCTGGGCATTCGTATCATTGCACCTATACCAGGCAAAGGAACAATCGGTATTGAGGTGCCCAACAATAAGCCAAATATCGTGTCGATGGAGAGTATTCTCAACTCGAAAAAGTTCCAAGAAACGAAGATGGATCTGCCTTTGGCTTTAGGAAAAACCATTACCAACGAGGTGTTTATGGTGGATTTGGCCAAAATACCTCATCTACTCGTAGCAGGTGCCACGGGTCAAGGAAAGTCGGTAGGTCTTAATGCTGTTATTACTTCTTTGCTCTATAAAAAACATCCCAATGAGTTGAAGCTAGTTTTGATAGACCCAAAGAAAGTAGAATTCAGTATATATTCGCCTATTGCCAACCACTTCCTGGCCAAAGTGCCAGAAGACGATAGCGAACCCATCATCACCGATGTTACAAAAGTGGTGCGCACGCTCAACAGTCTTTGTAAACTGATGGACACACGTTACGACTTGCTTAAGGCAGCAGGAGCTCGTAATATCAAAGAATATAATGAGAAATTTGTTAATCACAGACTAAATCTTAACAAAGGCCACGATTACATGCCTTATATCGTGGTAATTATCGACGAGTTTGGCGACCTAATCATGACTGCTGGTAAAGAAATAGAATTGCCAATAGCCCGTATTGCTCAGCTAGCTCGTGCGGTAGGTATTCACATGGTGATTGCAACACAACGCCCAACAACGAGTATTATCACGGGTAATATCAAGGCAAACTTCCCCGGTCGTATGGCTTTCAAAGTGAGTGCAATGATTGACTCGCGCACCATTCTCGACCGTCCAGGTGCCAATCAACTAATTGGACGAGGTGACATGCTTTTCCTCAACGGCAATGAACCTGTTCGCGTGCAGTGTGCATTTGTTGATACACCTGAAGTTGAAAACATTAACCTGTTTATTGCAGATCAACCAGGACCTATTGAGCCAATGGAGTTACCCGAACCAAACACCGAGGAAGGCGGAATGGGCGGCGGTGGAACAGCCGATATGAACAGTCTTGACCCCTATTTTGAAGAAGCAGCTCGTGCAATTGTTATCTCGCAACAAGGCTCAACCAGCATGGTTCAACGACGTTTCTCTATTGGATATAACCGTGCAGGAAGGCTAATGGACCAGTTGGAGGCCGCAGGAATTGTAGGAGTAGCCCAAGGTAGCAAACCCCGCGAAGTGCTTATTAGCGACGAAAATACACTTAATACCCTCTTAGCTAAACTACGGGGCATAGGATAAGTTGCGTGAACGGGGTATGGATGGCTAAATATAGCCCTCATAAACAAATAAATTAAGAATAAGCTATAATAATAAGGAGTAATAGTTATGTTAAAAAAAGTATTATTGTTGATGTGTCTTTCAATATTTGCTTTTAGTGCAAGCAAGGCGCAAACAGATAAAGAAGCTCGCCAAGTATTAGATAAAACAGCAGCCATCGTGGGCAACAAGGGTGGGGCACAGGCCAGCTTTAAACTCTCCAATGGTAAGCTAGGAGCAATCAATGGCACGATCTCGATAAAGGGAAATAAGTTTTATGCACGCACAGCTAAGGCTACAGTGTGGTTTAATGGTAAAACTCAATGGAGCTATATGCCTTCAACCAACGAGGTAAACGTAAGTACTCCAAATGAAGTTCAACAAGCAGCCATGAACCCTTACACCTTTATTAATATGTATAAGAGCGGTTATAAACTCTCAATGAATAAGGTGGGAAGCGACTATCAAGTGCATCTTGAGGCTGAAAAGGGCAATAAAGGTATTCCCGAAATTTATGTTTTGGTAGACGCTTCGTATAAACCTAAGCAGGTTAAGATGAAACGAGGAGGAGAATGGACTACTATTACGATCAGTAATTTCCAGCATAAAAAACTCTCAGACAACCTCTTTAGCTTTAATTCAAAGGATTTCCCAACTGCCGAAGTAATTGATTTGCGATAAATAAAATATTGCAACACTAACTATTTTAAACTATCATACCTATGAATCGTGTACAGTTATATCGCATCTTATATAGGCATCGTTCATTATCCGCACGTCGTGCACTGGATTATGAACAAAATCGCTCATACAAGTATATGTTTTATATCCTTTATACGTTTATGTTTGCGTATTTGCTATTTGCAGCAGTGATGATGTCTCTAGCAGTAAACAACATGAAGGGTGTAAACTCGATGGGTATGATGACGCTGTTTTTACCCTTTATCTTGTTGTTAGATCTCTTCATTAGGTTTTTCTATCAACAAACGCCTGCACAAATAGTTAAGCCATATATGCTTTTGCCTATACCGAGAAAGGTGTGTATTGAGAGTTTTATTGGTATTTCGCTATTCAATTTAGGCAATGCTTTTTGGCTAGTACTATTTGTTCCATATTGTATTATGTCGGTGATTTTCAGCTATGGTTTGTTGGCCACATTGATGCTTTTGGTGTTTCTTAGCTTAGCCATACTGCTCAATAGTCAGCTATATCTAATTTTTCAAACACTTAGTAGTCAATCGTTGCTTTGGCTATTAGGACTTTTGCCAACCTATTCTCTGCTGGCTTTGCCAGCTATATGGGGTGGAACGCTCTCGACAAACAGCTTCTACGTTTTCTATACAGGTATAGGAATATCTTTGTCTAAGGCAAATGTCTGGCCATTAATCATCCTTTTACTTGTTCTTTTAGTTGTTGTTTGGCTTAATAGAGAAATTCAATTTAGAAACGTTTGGAATGCGTTAACCAAAGTGAATGGTACAACTAAGATTAGCGGAAAAGACCGAATGGCGTTTCTTAAACATTATGGTGAGGTGGGAGAATATGCTTATTTGGAGTGTAAATTGATTTCTCGCAACAAATTTCCTCGAAATGCTATCTTAACCAGTATGTTAGTTATAGCCTTGTTAAGTGTCGTTATGAGCTTTACAGCAGCATACGATAGTCAATCGATGATGGCTTTCTGGTGCACATACAATTTTGTTTTACTAGGGATAACCTTCTTTACTAGACTATTATGCATGGAAGGGAATTATATTGATGGGCTAATGGTTCACCCAAACAGCATCTACTCATTGATGCGAGCAAAATATTATCTGCACTGCATCTTGCTGATCGTGCCTTTTGTATTGATGATTCCCATTGTTATAGTGGGTAAAATTAGTTTGTACATGTTAATTGGATATATGCTGTTTACTGCAGGATTTCAGTTCTTTATTTTATTCCAATCAGCAGTTTACAACAAGCATAGCCAAAAACTAGATGGTAAATTCTTTAGCAATCGCAATGTCGATCGCAATTATTTGCAAATGTTCATTGGAATTATGACATTCTTTTTCCCTTTAATATTAACCACAGTGCTTAACGTTCTCGTTTCCAAAACTGTATGTTACACCATCCTTGCAATAGCAGGTATTATCGGAATACTCACCCACAAACTTTGGATAAGAAACGTTTATGGACGGATGATGTCGCGGCGATACGAGAACATGGAAGGATTTAGAGCCACTAGATAGCACAAACATCCGCTGAGAATATATATCAACCAAAGGTTTTCTACCTTTACGCATGATAATGTCGTAGATATTTTGTAACTTTACACCCTATATGCGGTTTGCTTATTAACCGCCATTATGGATAAGAAACAATAAACCAACACGATAATGCACTTTAAATGGATATACGATCCGCTTTCGCCTCAAATGCAATCTGTGGCAAAAGAACTGGGTGAGAAGCTCAACATGAGTACCATTCTTGCCCAATTGCTCATACGTAGAGGCATTACAACCGAAAGTGCGGCCAAGCGTTTCTTTCGTCCGCAGCTCAACGATATTATCAATCCCTTCTTGATGAAAGACATGGACGTGGCCGTAGATAGGCTTAACGATGCCATGGGACGTAAAGAGCGCATCATGGTGTATGGCGATTACGATGTGGATGGATGCACTTCGGTTGCTCTTGTATACAAATTTCTACAACAATTCTACTCAAACATCGAGTATTACATACCCGACCGTTATGAAGAAGGCTACGGCGTGAGTCGAAAAGGTATCGACTATGCCCATCAATCAGGTGTTAAATTAGTTATCATCCTCGACTGTGGCATTAAGGCTATCGACGAAATAGGCTACGCCAAGTCGCTTGGTATCGACTTCATTATTTGCGACCACCATGTTCCTGATGAAGAGATGCCACCTGCTGTGGCCATTCTTAACCCTAAACGCCCCGATGACCATTATCCCTTTAAACACCTTTCAGGGTGTGGAGTGGGCTTTAAGTTCATGCAAGCATTTGCTAAAAACAATGGTATTCCTTTCTCAAGGCTCATCCCGATGCTCGACTTATGTGCTGTTAGCATTGCTGCCGACTTAGTTCAGGTGGAAGAAGAAAACCGTATCTTGGCTTTCCATGGTCTTAAACAGCTTAACCAAAATCCCAGTTTGGGTTTAAAAGCTATTATTGACATCTGTGGACTCGCAGGTAAGGAAATTTCAATGAGCGACATTGTATTTAAGATTGGCCCGCGTATCAATGCTTCTGGACGTATGGAGAGTGGTAAAGAAAGCGTGTCGCTATTGGTTGAGAAAGATTATAACGTGGCTTTGCAAAGCGCTAAGCACATTAATGAATACAACGAACAACGAAAAGATATCGACAAGCAAATGACTGAAGAGGCTAACCAAATTGTTGCGCGCCTTGAAAGTCAGAAAAAGCAGTCGAGTATTGTGCTATACGATGAGAATTGGAAGAAAGGAGTGATTGGCATTGTGGCTTCACGGCTCACAGAAATCTATTTCCGACCCACCGTTGTCATTACTCGTGATGGCGATTTTGCCACAGGATCGGCTCGCAGTGTGATGGGGTTCGACATTTATTCGGCCATTAAGAGCTGTCGCGACTTGCTTATTAACTTTGGCGGACATACTTATGCAGCCGGGCTTACGATGCGGTGGGATGATGTGCCCCTTTTTGTTGATCGGTTTCATAAATATGTAGACCAACATATTCTGCCTGAACAAACTGAAGCCATCCTGCATATAGACGAATTAATCGACTTTAAGGATATTACAAAGAAGATGCATCACGACTTGAAAAAGTTTTCTCCCTTTGGTCCGGGCAACCTTAAACCGCGCTTTTGCACCAATAGTGTTTACGATTATGGCACTAGTAAAGTAGTAGGTCGTGAGCAAGAGCACATCAAACTTGAACTTATCGACTCTAAATCAAGTAATGTGGTGAACGGAATTGCTTTCGGACAAAGTGCGTCGGCTCGTTATATCAAGTCGAAGAGAAGTTTCGATATAGCTTATACCATCGAAGATAATGTGTTTAGACACAATACAATACAATTGCAAATAGAAGATATCCGACTTACCGAGAACGACGATCAAGACGATCACAACGCTCTTTAATCACCCATGGAAGAATCTAACGGCGCGCTCAATGCCAACGATGCATTTAGACAAACATTACGCGAGTATTGGGGTTATCCCGATTTTCGTGGCATCCAACGCGACATCATTGAGAGTATCTCACAAGGAAAAGATACTCTTGGATTGATGCCTACCGGTGGTGGAAAGTCTATTACCTTTCAAGTGCCTGCTTTAGTGATGCCTGGGGTTTGTGTTGTGATAACGCCTTTGATTGCTCTGATGAAAGACCAGGTAGACCATTTACGTCAAAAAGGCATTCAAGCAGCCGCCATTTATTCAGGCATGAGTAGGCGCGAAATAATCACAACACTTGAAAATTGTATCTTCGGAGGTATAAAATTGCTTTATGTTTCGCCCGAACGCTTGTTCTCAGATATCTTTAAAGTAAAGTTTAAGCACATGGATGTTAGCTTTGTCACCGTTGACGAAGCACATTGCATTAGTCAATGGGGGTACGATTTCCGCCCATCTTACCTCTCTATTGCCGAAATTAGACAGCTTAAACCTGATACAGCCATTCTCGCTTTAACCGCAACAGCCACTCCTAAAGTTATAGACGACATCCAAGAGCGTCTGGGTTTTAAGCAGAAGAACGTTTTTAGGATGAGCTTTGAACGTTCAAACCTAGCTTATATCGTTCGTGAAACGATGGATAAGTACACCGAATTAATTCATATTCTCAATGCTGTTTCTGGTTCGGCCAT
This sequence comes from Hoylesella shahii, assembly GCF_937990675.1. Lineage (NCBI taxonomy): Bacteria > Pseudomonadati > Bacteroidota > Bacteroidia > Bacteroidales > Prevotellaceae > Hoylesella > Hoylesella shahii. The sequence continues at coordinate 13,633 of NZ_CALKQY010000003.1, forward strand.
TGTTTATGTACGAAGTCGCAAGCATGCAAGCGACATGGCACAATTCCTTACTTCAGAAAATATCTCAGCAACCTTCTATCATGCAGGACTCGAACCTGCTATAAAAAACCAGCGTCAAAACAGTTGGCAGCAAAACGAAGTGCGCGTAATCGTTGCTACAAATGCCTTTGGTATGGGTATCGATAAGCCTGATGTTCGCCTTGTGCTGCATATTGATTGTCCCGACTCGATTGAAGCCTATTTTCAAGAGGCTGGTAGGGCAGGTCGAGATGGGAAAAAGGCTTATGCTGTGTTGCTTTGGAACAAAGGCGATCGAAAGAAACTCAACAAAAGGGTGGCCGAAAATTTCCCTGAAAAGGATTATATTAAAGAAGTGTACGAAGACTTAGCCTACTATTACCAAATTGGAGTGGGTAGTGGGGCTGGCTATTCGTTTGTATTTGAGATAGATAAATTTAGCCGAACTTTTAAGCATTTCCCCGTGCAAACCCATTCTGCACTTCAAATTTTAGAGCGAGCGGGCTATATACATTACGAGATGGAGCCTGAGGCTAGAGCAAGAGTGATGTTTAAACTGGGCCGTAACGACCTCTATCGACTTGATGAAAGCAGTAAGTTTGAAGATGCCGTGATAACGGCTTTGTTGAGAACCTATGGTGGTTTGTTTAGCAACTATGTTTATGTTGACGAGGGTTTGGTGGCGCAAGAAGCCGGACTTACTACTCAACAGGTTTATGTGATACTGAAAAATCTAGCACAACGTAATATCATCTATTTTATTCCGCAACGCAAAACTCCGTTTATCACTTATCTCCAAGATAGGATTGACGGTGAGAACGTTGTGTTAAGTAAGGAGATATACGAAGAACGTAAGGAACAATATGTTAAACGTATCAACGCCATGCAGGCTTATGCAAGCAACAATGAAGTGTGCCGAAGCAGACAACTCCTTATTTATTTTGGCGAAAAACGCCATAAGGATTGCGAACAGTGCGATGTTTGTCTAGACCATGAGTCGCCCGAACCTAGCAATGAACAGACGAAAAATGCACGAGAAGCTATCCTTAATCTATTAAAAGATGGCGAACGTCACCATATAACCGAGCTTCACAAATTGAATTTGCCAAATAAGGGATTGGATGTGGCACTAGAATATCTTATACACGAAGAAGAAATTAATATTGATGGTAGTTTCATTTTCTTGTAGCGATATTTCAATCTCTTACATAAGATGGTACTGACAACCATTTAAGCGATATGAATAAGGCTGTCCCAGTCTCGTAATAAGCCGAAGTGGCAAAAAATGTTTTGCATACACCGCTGTCTTCTTAACTCTTTACAACCACTTTATCAGATTGGTCGAATATTATATAACTTTTAAATAACAATCGTGCCAGTAACACTTCGCGGTGATACTGGCACGATAAGTATTGCTTTAATCAAAATCTCTAAGCAAAACTTTATTCTACAACAACCTTCTTCGTTGTTCCGTCTGCATATTTCACGATATTAATACCTTTAACGGGCCCATTAATGCGTCTACCATCAATCGTATAACGAGCCACTTCGCGTTTCTCGTCATCGTTTTTCAATGTGCGTTCTACGCCTGTTGTGATATATTTTCTACCACTCTTGCCATCGTCAGTGCCATTAATATTGTCAATACATACATAGCTGGCCGTAGTTAGTCCCCATTGATTAGAACGTGAACCACTAAAAGAGAATTTCAATTCTTTAATTGCACCCATGCCACTAAGGTCAACCCACTGCCAGTCTCCTATGTAATAATGTTCAGCTGTGTTGCTCGAACGATAATCAGCCAAATACACCTCTGTTTTTGTTTCACTACTATCTGCTTTTATTCCTGTAATCGTTAGTAGCAGCCAATCGCCTTTCTCAAACCCTTTCTTGCCTGTAGCACCTTGCGAGAAGCCATCACCATCAAGAATATTGCTCAGTGTATATGCGGAGTTAGTGAGATATAGACCGCGAACCACTTCTCCTTCGGCTTTACCCACTACTTCAATAGGTGCAGACTGACCAAAGACATAAAGAACACAATAATTCGAAGAGTTGTTATAACCATGGCCAACACACGAATTAAATTGGTCGGGGAATAGTTTTTTAAAACTAGTTTCAGTACGATTTGATATTGCAAAATCATTCCAACTATTCCATTTCTTGATGTTGGTAAGGCTAAATCTATAGTTTCCGCTTATATAATACGATGTTTTAGCTTCACCATTGTCACTTTCCATACCCATATAATAGCCATCAGAACTTAGGTTAACATCCACATCGTCAAAGGTTGCAACCCCTTCTTTCAAAGCTTTATCAATAGCAGCTACCGACTCTTCTATATGCAAATCTTCAGCACCTTTCACCTCGGTTGAAGTTTCTCCTAACCAACCAGCCATCTGTTGTTCTGCACAATACACCTTTATAAAGTCTATGAAGTCTAGTTTTACCTTCTTTCTGTTTTGGTCTACTGCCCAATCAATGTCAAAACTATTTCCCTCTTTGTCAGAATTGGCCTTATTGTCTACATAACCCCAGTTAAACCCACTCAAACTCCAAAACCCTGTATCAGGGTCTTGTTTAGCATTTTTAGGAAGAAGAGTGCCTTTATAAGTAATTTTTGCAGGCATCCACAAAGGATAATATTCCTGGCTATGATAGGTATTACGCTCCACTTTCCCGCTGCCACCTTTATTGTCGGTCCAAGGAATGTCTTGCATAGGCGAGGCGGTATAAGTTACTTCGTAGCCATACACCAGCTTGTTGGGTGTTTCTCTATCGGCACTTCCACTCAGTTCGTACCACGGGTCGTCAGCAATACCATTTCGATTCACGTCTTTCGACACCATCACAATTCCAGGTTCAGAGTTTCCCTCAAATGCATTGCCTTCAATAAGAAAATCTTTTTGACCAGCTACATTTGCTACACTATGGTCGAAATGAAAGATTATCGAGCCACCAAATGCACCCAATGTAACCAAATCGCCTTTGTTATTGGCAAGACTTTCTGTGCATTTTTGGGCCATTTTTGTTGCATCGTCACCAGTTTCAAACATAGGGAGTTTGTTGACAAACTGACCAGGTGCGGGTGAATAGTCTACAACTTTATAAATATATTTTCCCGGTGTGGTCTTTGTGAAATACTGTTGTGCAGATGCATTCGCGCCAAAGAGCGATAATACAGCCACTAAAAGTAAAGTTTTATTCATACTGTTGCGTTATTGTTTTAATTCGTTTTACGTTTATATACAAAGGTGGCGTGCCCTGGTATGTCGCCTGTTTGAACTTCCCAATCAAACGTGCCATCTGCTTTAAAGTGTAAAAGACTACCACTAGAAACATAGTTTTTAGCATCCATCAAATAGAAATCACGACTTATTGGGTTAACTATAATTCCGTAGGGCATTTTTATTGTATTTATTTGGGGCGATGTAAATAAGTTGGTGCTGATGCGTTGATGGGTTTTTACATTTATTAGTCCATAGCTGATAACATTTGTAGCAGTGGCATTATTCCACGCCGAACCATAAAAATATAAGGAATCGCCCACGATTGAAATACCCGATACGGGCGTGTCAATACTGTCTATTGTCTCGTACTGTTGGTTCTTATTCTTAGCAAGCCAATAAATACGCGAAGGGATATTGTTGTAGTTGCCCCTAGTTGTAACCCATATTTGCCCATATTTGTCTACTTGACAAAGATGCGGATTGACACCCACGTTTATTTTTCTTATCTCCTTAAATGTGTTAAGGTCTATTTCGCTTACAGTGTGGTCGTAATTAGGAGCACGATAACCACCGCTGTTTACTACGTATAGTTTGTTGTCAACAATACAAAGCTGTTCGGGCTGATAACCAACAACAACCGAATCTTTCTTCTTAAAGTCAACAGTGTCAACCTTATAAACCATTCCTAGAGGCGCATTTTTATCAATTCTCACCGGTCCGACATAGGATGAGACATAAGCATAGCCATCTTTAAAGGCCAAATATCGGCAATTGGGTATGTTGATTTGCGTAATGCGTTTAGAACTATCTACGGTAGCCACCTCCACCTTGTTCGACACATTAACCACAATCCACAGCTTACTGCCATAGATTTTGATGTCGTTACCCACATCACCCAATTCTTTCACCACTTTAGGATTGCGTTCCGAATAGATGTTTTTTTTGTAATACACTGTGGGGTTATTATCATTTAAATCAAGATAATCAATTGAGGCTTTGTTGCTTCCCATATTTCCCTCGTTCAATACATACATACCCACAATGTTGCCCTGTGTGGGTTGTGCACCTGTATCTTGATTATGCGAAGGTATAACGTACAATTCTTCTCGACATGCATTAATCGTCGCTAAGAGTACAAGTGATATAAATAAAAAAGATAATTGTCTCATTGTTGGTTTATTTTTAAAGTGTTACATCTAATGTGATGGCGTAGTTGCGCTTAGGCATTGGATAATTGAGTATTACATCATAGTCTTGCGCTAATAAATTATTTACTTCGGCCGTTATTTTACATTTAGTTTTCTTCCAATTAAAGGTATAAATCAGCGACATGTCGCTGGTATACCATGCTGGCATATAGTTATAAACGCTGTTTTCCTGTTGATTAAATCGTTTACCTGCATATATAAAGCTATAGTTAAGTTGCCAAGCTTTATAATTTGCGCCAACAACAGCAGACCCGCTATGCCATGGAATATAGGGGATTTGGTGTTTATAATACGAATCGGAAGGGTTGGTCACATCTCTTGCCTGTTGATAGGTGTATTGCAAACGGGTTATAATAGAGAGCAGGGTGGTGGGTTGCACCGTTGTTTCGGCTTGCAGATCAACACCTTTTATATGCACCTTACCCAGGTTAAGCATCGTCCATCTAAACTGTTGCCCCTTGGGATAAGCCACAATTTTATCGTCAACACTATTGAAATAGCCATCTGCTTGCACCCTTAGTCTGCGTAACAAGGCTTTGGCAAACATTTTTTGCCACACAGCCCCCCCATTGTATTGTACTGCAGTTTCAGGTTTTAATAAAGCGTTGCCCACTTCGGTGTAATACAATTCGTTAAAGGTGGGCATCCGAAAACTTTTTTTGACATAGGCTCTAAGCGAAAAATCTTTGCTTGAAAAAGGATAGAAGTTAACGAAAATGGCAGGCGAGAGGGCAAATTTGCTATTGCCATCGATCAATGTTTTTGTGTGGTCTTTAACAAAAGTGGCCAAAACAGAAGCTTGCAACTTAAGGCGTTGATAGTCGAAAGCTGTGGCACACGATAAGAAATTGCTGAAGCGGTGAGGAAAAACAAATAAGCGAGCATCTGAATCGAGTTTGTTCCACTTGAAATCGTAGCTCAAACTAATCGACCAGTTTGGCATTAATCCCAATACGTTGGCCGTAGAAAGATAAAACTCTTGCTGTTTATAAGTGTTATCAACGGGTAGTTGGGTTGGGTCGTTGTTTACATAATGGGTGCGATAGTAAGCATATTTAGTCAACCATTGCGTAGAAAAGGCATCCGAGAAACTTTTTTGAAAGCGCAATTGCGAAAAGTGGTTATGGTCTGATTGTCTTTCTCCTCGTCGCCACACGTTATTAACAATTGCGCCTGGTATTCCGCGCTGCGAGTTATAGGTGTAAACCTTCCAGTTCCACATGCCATGATCTATTACACCATGGAGGTTTGCTTCAGCTCTTAATGCCCAGATGTCGCCATTTTGGCGTACAGCAGTGGTGTCGTAGGCCACGGAGCGGTCTTGATTATGGCGCAGATAACGAAACTTATACTTACCGCTTGAACTGAGATAGCCCAAACTTAGTGAGGCATTAACAGATTGAGTGAGTTTGTTTTCCCACAACCCCGATAAACGATAAGTATCGCTAGAGGCATTTCCAGCCTTAACTTTTAGGTTAAAAGACTTATTAACACTGAACCGTGGTGTGCGTGTGCGAATATAAACAGAGCCAGCATTTCCAAATTCGCTTGCAGGTTGGAAGATGGCACTTTTCTGACCATTATATAAAGTAATCTCTTCTACATTGTCTAATGACAGTTGGCCCAGGTCTATTTGTCCGTTTTGGGCATTACCAAGTTCAATTCCATCATAAAAAACACCAAGATGGTTGGTGCCCATACTACGGATATTAACCGTTTTTAGTCCGCCAACGCCCCCATAATCCTTAATTTGTAATCCCGAAAAATATCGCAATGCGTCGGCCACACTATGCGCATTAAGTTTTTCGAGCACTTTTCCGTCTAGTTTTTGCGAAGGGATTACTTCTCGATAGGTGTTTTTAGACACAACAATAACCTCGCGCACATGCTGCACCGAGTCTAGTTCCAACTGCTGTTTTTTATTTTGTGCGTGGCTAGATGTAGCCACAACGAGTGCTACACAAAGCCCAAAGATATGTACTCTCTGCATATTTTACGGCTTATCTTATAACCTTTCCTCGAGGTTAAAATAAAGATAATAGGCAATGGCAGGTCTTCTGACTTTGTAGCCCAGCCACAAACGCCTTCCCGAATGTTCCTTATTGGGTTCAGTGGCTTATTTTTTGTGCCTGTAAAAAGGTTACTCACAGCAGCGGGACTGTTCGGGATTTTCACCCGATTCCCTATTAATCGCCTATAAGCGAACCTATTGCCTTACTTTGCAAAGTTAATGATAATATATGGAAAATGGATAGTTTGGCTGTTATAATTATCTTTATTTAAGTTCGAACCGTAGGTTGGGAGTATGTAATTAGTTTTGATTGTCGAGGATTAAAGTGGAAACTAGTGGCAAATAGGGTACTTATTGTTGATAGTGTAAGGTACTAAAAAAACAACGTAGGGATAAATGCTGATCAACTTGATAACTCATTACTTTGGTTATAGAATTGGCTCTGCATTTGTTTTAATAATGCCGATATAGTTTTATTTTTTAATCATTGCAAAAGAAAGGTATTGGGGAGTCTTAATTATTCATCCCTCCCTTTAACTGCAATAAACAATATGTTAAAGATGGTAATAATATTTTACAATGTGGCTTTAAATAACAACGCGTTCTAGAAGAAAAACAGGCTTAAAAACCCCAATAACTGCACAAATAAGAAAAAAATGTGCAGCTGTTTTTGGAGGTAAAGCACGGTGGTTTTGATAAAACACTATGGTTTTAGCACTTTTTTTAGAAGAAAATTGCGCTATATTTGTATTCGCAACATCACAAAATATGAGACAGATTGCTTCAAGTTGAATAGCGTTTTGCTGCAAAACGCAGTGCAATCTGCTGCAAAACGCAGTGCAATCTGCAGCAAAACGCAGTGCTATTTGCAGCAAAACGCAAGGTATTTAGCAGCAAAACGCAAGGTGTTTTGCTGCTAAACGCAAGATAATTTGCAGCAAATAGCATCGGAAAAGCTTAAAAAGTGGTTTAAAACACGCTTTTTATGGTCAAAATATTCTTTTTGAACATGAGCTGACTTACTGGTCTTAAAATATTCAATTTGTTATGATTTTGTCTTTTTTGCGAACTAAAATGCGAACTTTTGCGTATAAAACGCCGTAAACTGCAATAAGTCAATAAGATAGAAACTTTAAAAATACGCTCAAAAATAAGAGCACTTCCTAGATTTTTCTAACAAAGGGCACTCTTAATGTTAAAAATCAGTAGAAATATTTTACAAAGACGAGGGTTGCAATTCACTCTTTATTACAGAGCGTTCCTTAGTGTTAAGAACGATTAAGAGAGAAAGCTGTAGATGATGTTTAACAAGTATGTATGGAATTAATCAGGATCGCAATTCGAGCGATTTATCAATACGAAGGCTACCAGTAGCTGATAACTACACCATAGTAAGTTTTCGCCGATAGCGTAAACTAAATATAGCTAACTAGCAACAACTGGTAGCCTATAATAAATACTACAGAGCAGGACAGAGTAAGTTAGATGGTTATAAATCTACCACGGTAATACCGGCTCCACCAAACTGCACATGCTCATCTTTAAAAGCGGTGACATTAGGAACTGTGGCCAAATATTGCCTGATAAGTTGTCGCAAAATACCATTGCCCTTACCATGAAGAATGCGAACACGTGGCATACCTACTAAAATGGCATCGTCTATAAAATGCATCACGGCATTAAGCGCCTCGTCGCCACGTTCACCACGCACATCGAGGTCTTGGTGAAAGTTGTTCTTACGATCGTCAATGGCTTGACGTGTCTCTTTACTTATGCTGTATAGCTTGGTTTGCTCTTTCTCTGTGGGTGTAGCCAATTCAAGACGTTTTACATCAATTTTAGAACGTATACCACCAAAAACCACCATGGCCATACCGTTGGAGTCGAGAGATTCTACCCGTCCAACAGTAGTAAGTCCTTTCATCTTCACCGAGTTTCCTGGCATAATCACATCCGTGGGTGTAGATTTCTTGCTTACGGCCTCCCTAATCTGCTCAGCTGCTTTCTTCTGTTTCTCAGCTTTTTCCTTGATATGTTTCTCGTGTCTTTCCTTTCTGCGCTTTATTTGTTCAATCTTTTTGGCGATAAACTCATCGTTGGCAGAAGCATCAACCTGTTCGACAGAGGTACGAAATTCGCTTAATTCTTCGCGTATGCGTTTGGTACGTTCCTTTTCGGCTTGCGCTTCCTTAATCTCGCGAATAGTGGTTTCAATACGTTTGTTGCTTTCGCGCAAAAGTTCTTCGGCCTGTTCTTTTGCTCTTTTGAGCACATCTTTGCGCGTTTTACCAATTTCTTCAATATCTTTTTCGTAGCGTTCGATAACCGCTTGTAAGTCTTTCTCCTGTTTATGTATTGTGGCGCGTTTGTTTTCCCAATAACGTTTGTCGCGTACAATGTCTTGCAGATACTTGTCGCTTTGTATATAATCTTCACCCACAATGCGCGAGGCATCTTGTATAACTTCTTCAGGTAGACCAATTTTACGGGCTATCTCAATGGCAAACGAACTTCCTGGCTGTCCGATAGACAACATAAAGAGCGCTCTCATTTCCTTTCTATCATAAAGCATAGCGCCATTGACCACCCCTTTATGATTGTCGGCAAAGTGTTTAAGGTTTTGATAGTGAGTGGTAACAACGCCAAAGGTGCCTTTTTTGCAAAATTGAGTAAGTACCGACTCGGCAATTGCACCGCCAATTTGCGGTTCGGTGCCAGTTCCAAACTCGTCAATGAGGATGAGTGTTTTGTCGTTGGCGTTCTTCATCATCATCTTCATGTTGAGCAAATGCGAAGAATAGGTGCTCAAATCATTTTCAATGCTCTGTTCGTCGCCAATATCTATCATGAGATTTTGAAATACACCCACACACGAAGTGTCGCCCATGGGCACAGAAAGTCCACATTGCACCATATATTGGAGCAAGCCAACGGTTTTGAGACACACCGATTTACCACCCGCGTTTGGCCCTGAAATAATCAAGATGCGTTTATCCTTGGTGAGAATAACATCAAGAGGCACAACACGTTTGCCCTGTTTTTCTAACGAGAGCCTTAACAAGGGGTGAACGGCCTGCCCCCAATCAATAAGTGGTGAACTGCTTAATTGCGGTTCGATGGCTTTAAAGGTGCGAGCCAATTCGGCCTTAGCACGAATAAAATCGATGTGCGCCAGCAATTGGTAAGATGCCATCATAGGAGTGATGTGTGGCCTAATGTCTGCCGACACCTCTTTTAGTATGCGCACAATCTCCTTTTTCTCATCGGCTTCAAGTTCTCTAATCTTATTGTTTGCCTCTACCACCTCGGTGGGTTCGATATAAACCGTACGGCCCGAAGCCGACTCGTCGTGTACGATACCTCCAATCTTGCGCTTCATTCCAGGCAAAACAGGGATTACCAAGCGCCCTTCGCGAATAGCAGGCGAAACGTCTTTTTCAACCAATCCCTCTTGTTGAGCGTTGCGTAAGATATTATTTAATATGCGCGAAACACTACCTTCAGTTTGCGCAAGTTCGCGTCGGATACGTGCTAACTCAGGCGAAGCATTATCTTTAATTTTACCAAACTTATCAACAATCTGTCCAATACGGCGCACGATGTCGGGAAATGTGGTCACCTCCACGGTAAGACGCTGTAGAGTGGGGTAGGGAAAGCGTGCGTTTTCCCCATCAGTGGCATCTTCGCCATCGGTGGTGCGGTTGAGAAAGCGGGTTACGAGGTGTATGGTGTCGAGCGAACGAAGCAAGTCGAACAACTCTTGTTCATCAAGATGCGTTCCTTCGATACGCAATCGCGATAAGGTAGAGCGAAGATCGAAGAAATATTGTAGAGGGAAATCGTCGGCTTCAGTTTGCAAGAGTCTGAACTCACGCGTTTGCTTGAGCCAAGTTTGTATTGCGTTGGGGTCATCGCTCATAGCCATATCATCTACCAATCCCGTGCCAAGAGTAGATAGGCATTTGCTTTTTAACAAGGTTCTCACCTCGTTAAAACCAATTTTCTGCTCGAAATTATTTGGATAAATCATACTGCAAAATTACGTCACATAATTGAAATGGCAAAACCAAAGGGCAAAAATGGTGCATGAAGACAAACTAAAAGCACCCGACAAGTGAATGTCGGGTGCTAAAATAAAGTTTAGAAGCTAATATTATTGCTTCAATTTTAGTAAGTCGCGAATTTCAGAAAGCAACTTCTCTTCATTGCTGGGTTCAGCAGGAGCTTCGGGAGCAGCAGGTTCTTCTTTCTTCTTTTTTGTGAGAGAATTGATACCCTTCACGATGAGGAAGATACAGAAAGCCACAATCAAGAAGTCGATAACGTTTTGGATGAAGTTTCCATACATAACTTGTGCTTCGCCAATTTTAAGCGATAGATTTTTGAAATCCAACCCTCCGAGAGCCATTCCGACAAGAGGCATAAGGATATCGTCTACAACCGACGACACAATTTTGCCGAAAGCTCCACCAATTATAACACCGACTGCCAAATCTAATACGTTACCCCGCATGGCAAAGTCTTTGAACTCGTTTAAAAATTTACTCATTGTTTTTTGTTGTTTATAATAATTATTTGGTGAAATCTTATGCAAATGTAGAAATAAATTTGTAACTTTGCGGTGCAATTGAGGAAAAAAGCATTGTTTAGGCTAACATTTTGATTTTTTAATCCATTTTGTAATGTCAACTTGCTAATTTGCCCCTGCTGTGTATTTTTAACCCATTAAAAATAAAAAACAAGATGATTAAAATTGGTATTAACGGATTTGGCCGTATCGGTCGTTTCGTATTCCGTGCTTCTCTCGAAGAGACTAACGCTAAAGAAGTGCAAGTTGTTGCTATCAACGACCTTTGCCCCGTAGACTACTTGGCATACATGCTAAAGTACGACACGATGCACGGCATCTTCAAAGGCACCATCGAGGCTGATGTGGAGAAGTCGCAACTCATCGTAAACGGCAACGTTATCCGTGTAACCGCAGAACGCAATCCCGCTGATTTGAAGTGGGGTGAAGTAGGTGCAGAATATGTTGTTGAGTCAACTGGTCTGTTCCTTTCTAAGGAAAAGTCACAAGGTCACCTCGATGCTGGTGCAAAGTATGTTGTTATGTCTGCTCCTTCTAAGGACGATACACCTATGTTTGTATGCGGTGTAAACGAGAAGAGCTACGTTAAGGGTACACAATTTGTATCTAACGCTTCTTGTACTACCAACTGCTTGGCTCCTATCGCTAAGGTATTGAACGACAAATGGGGTATCACCGATGGTTTGATGACCACTGTACACTCTACCACTGCTACACAAAAGACTGTTGACGGTCCTTCTTTGAAAGACTGGCGTGGTGGCCGTGCAGCTTCAGGCAACATCATTCCTTCTTCTACTGGTGCTGCTAAGGCTGTAGGTAAGGTTATTCCTGAACTGAATGGCAAGCTTACTGGTATGTCAATGCGTGTTCCTACACTCGACGTTTCTGTAGTTGACCTTACCGTTAACTTGGCTAAGCCTGCTAAGTACGAGGAGATTTGCGCAGCTATGAAGGAAGCTTCTGAGGGCGAACTCAAAGGTGTTCTGGGTTACACCGAGGACGCAGTAGTATCTTCTGACTTCTTGGGCGACGCTCGCACTTCTATCTTTGACGCTAAGGCTGGTATCGCTCTTACCGATACTTTCGTTAAGGTTGTATCTTGGTACGACAACGAAATTGGCTACTCGCACAAGGTTGTTGAGCTGATTAAGCACATGGCTAAGGTTAATGCCTAATTAATTTTAGTTTCAACCGAACAAAAACGAGCCGTCCTATAACTTAGGACGGCTTTTTTTTATTACCTTTGTCTTTGTGAAGATGATTACGATATTAGGTCCTACGGCTTGCGGAAAAACAGCATTAGCCGTTAAGGTCGCTGCTATGACTGGTGGCGAGATTATCAGTGCGGATAGTAGGCAGGTGTATCGAGGTATGGATATTGGCACAGGTAAAGACTTGAACGAGTACATTGTTGACGGAAAAGCCATTCCCTATCACCTTATAGATATAGAGGATGCTGGGCAGAAATATAATCTGTTTAGATTTCAAGAAGACTTTAATGCCGCCTACGAAGATATCACACGTAGAGGAGTTCTGCCCATTCTGTGTGGCGGAACGGGTCTTTATATGGAAGCTGTTCTCAAAGGTTATGCCCTATCTCCTGTTGAACAGGATGATAATTTGCGTAAAAAACTTTCTACGAGAACGCTCGACGAACTCAAAGAATTACTTACCCGACTGAAAGCGAGAAACGGTTCGGCCATGCATAACGTAACAGATGTAGACACCGTGAGCCGAGCTGTGCGAGCAATAGAAATAGAATTTCATAATTTGAAGCATCCTTTAGATACGCGTTCAATGCCTGCAGTAAATTCGCTTATCGTGGGATTGGATGTGGATAGAGAAGTGAGACGAGAAAGAATAACCGCCAGACTGAAAGCAAGATTGCAAGAAGGAATGGTGGAAGAGGTTAGCGGATTGCTGAAAAACAATGGCGTGACGAAAGAAGACCTGATGTATTATGGGCTGGAATATAAATATGTTACGGCATACGTAGTTGGAGAAATGTCGTACAACGATATGTTCAATCAACTTGAAATAGCCATCCATCAATTTGCAAAACGCCAGATGACCTGGTTTAGAGGCATGGAACGACGAGGATTTAATATCCATTGGCTAAATGCAAGTATGTCTATAGAAGATAAATTGGCTCAGATAGAACAGTGGATGAGCGAAGAAAAGGAAACGGTTTAAGAAAAAGAGTATAACAAAAATGGCAGCAAACAAGAAATGGGCGATATTATACTGTCCCAAAAAAGGCATGTACAGCAGAGGAGTACGTTGGAGTAAGGTGGAAAAATGCCTGATGGACAACGGTATTGACTTTGACTATGTGCAAAGCGAAAACGCCAATAGCGTGGAACGACTGATAACTATGTTCATTGAAAATGGTTATAAAACAATCGTGGTTGTTGGTGGAGACTCGGCCCTGAACGATGCTGCCAACTGCTTAATGCATATTGATAAACAGGCACGCGAAGACATTGCACTGGGCGTTATACCCAATGGCTTAATGAACGACTTTGCACATTTCTGGGGAATGAGCGAAGGAGACATTGACGCCACAGTGAAATGGCTAAAGAAAAGGCGAGTTAGGAAAATAGACTTGGGCAAAGTGCGCTATACCAATAAGGAAGGCCAACAATGCCAACGCTATTTTCTTAACTGTGTAAACGTGGGTTTGATTGCCACAATCATGAACTTACGCTTGCAAACACGTCGCTTTTTTGGTTCGCGAACACTTTCATTTCTCTTCTCTTTTGTGCTTCTGGCCTTTCAACGACTAGAATACAAGATGCATCTAAAGATTAACGAAGATGTGTTGAACCGAAAAATTATGACCATCTGCGTGGGAAATGCCCAAGGGTACGGACAAACGCCCAATGCAGTTCCATACAACGGATTGTTGGATGTGTCGGTGGTGTATCATCCAAAGATGATGAAGTTGTTCGAAGGTATATATTTGTTTTTACGTGGTAAATTCTTAAATCATAGAAGCGTGCACCCTTATCGTACACGCAAAGTGGAATTCATGGATGCCAACCACGCTTTAGTAGGCATTGACGGCAGGCCTATGAATACGCCTGCTGGTTCGTTTACGATTACAGTAGAGCAAGAGGTGATCAACTTTTTGATACCTGATTAACCTAGTTTACTAACTTTTCGCAACTCTTCGTCTTGCATGATGCGGATTTTTCGTCCGTCAATAGCAATCATATTTTCAACAGCGAAAGACGACAACGTACGTATAGCGTTGCTCGTAGTCATGTTAGACATACTAGCGATGTCTTCTCGGCTAAGATAAATGCTCAGCGTGTAGCCATCTTCTTCCACACCATAACTATCTTTTAAGAATAGCAATGTCTCGGCCAATCGCCCACGAATATGCTTTTGTGTGAGGCTAACCGTACGTTCGTCGGCCGTGCCTAACAATTTTGCAAGATGGCGAATAAAGAACATGGAAACAGCATTGTTCTCATGTACAAACTTTATAACCAATTGTATGGGCAAGAAAGCCACCACACAATTATCTATAGCCATGGCCGAAGTTTTATATTCTTCGCCTGCAAAGAAGGCACGATAACCAAAGAAATCAACGGCTTTGATGGCACGAATAATTTGACTTCGCCCATTAACACCATCTTTATAAACCTTAACTTTACCAGCGATAAGGCACATCACCTCACGTGGAGGTTCACCATCTCTATATATAATATCGTTCTTTTTGAACGAAACAATCCTAACATTGTCTGCCAATAGCTTTCGTTGAGACTCTGAAAGGGGCGTCCAGCGATCGGAAATAATCTTGATTACTTCGTCTTTTGATACTAGAAATTTAGCTGTCATAATTTTTCTGGCTTTACTCAGTCTTATGTTGATTAACAGAATTGGTTACAAAATTACAACTTTTTCTTCTATGAGACCGTTTAATTGTTCTCTTTTTTATATGAATGAAGAAGAAAATTTGTTATTTCTGTAATTTTTATTGGTTTTATTTGGGTTAAAGACAATTATTTTGTACTTTTGGCAATAGAAGAGTTGAATACCTAACCAACTTCTTTTACTAGATGACTAACAATTAAACCTTAAAGTATAGCTGTATGGGTTATATACGATTTGAAAAAGGCCTCATGACAAACCTTGAGGAAACATTGCCTAAAGAGTTGTTGCGAACCAACAGGTCGGGAGCATATTCATGTTCGTCTATACTGGACTGTAACACAAGAAAGTATCATGGACTTCTTGTTGTGCCTATTCCTGAGATTGATGATGAAAATCATGTATTGCTTTCTTCGCTTGATGTGTCCGTTATTCAACATGGAGCAGAGTTTAATCTTGGCTTGCATAAGTATCGCGGAAATATCTTTAGTCCGAACGGCCATAAGTATATCCGTGAATTTAACTGCGACAAAGTTCCCACAACCTTATATAGAGTGGGTGGAGTTGTGCTAAAAAAAGAAGTGGTTTTTCAACATTTTGAAGACCGAATTCTAATCCGTTATACGTTAGAAGATGCTCATTCTGATACAAAATTACGTTTCAAGCCCTTCTTAGCTTTTAGAAGCGTACGCCAGTTTACTCATGAGAATGCTGTTGCTTCGCGTGAATACCATGAAGTGGAGAATGGAATAAAAACTTGCATGTACGCGGGTTATCCCGATTTGTTTATGCAGTTTAGTAAGAAAAACACATTTATCTTTGAGCCAAATTGGTATCATGGTTTGGAATATCCCAAAGAACAGGAGCGCGGCTATGACGCCAACGAAGACCTCTATGTGCCTGGCTATTTCGAAATGAACATCAAAAAGGGCGAGAGTATAGTGTTTTCTGCATCCACACAAGCGTTTAAAACAAAGGAATTGTGTAAGCTTTTCCAAGAAGAAGTGGATGAAAGAAGCCCTCGCGACAACTTTTTCCATTGCCTAGTTAATGCTGCTCACCAATTTCATATCAGCGAACCTAACGGCGATGAATACATTTTGGCTGGTTATCCTTGGTTTAAATGCAGGGCGCGCGACACCTTTGTGGCGCTTCCTGGACTAACGTTGGCCATTGAAGAAGAAACTTATTTCGAGGCTGTAATGCGAACAGCTGAACGTGGTTTGCGTGAGTTTATGAACGATAAACCGCTAACAGTGAAGATTGCAGAGATTGAACAGCCCGATGTGTTGTTGTGGGCGGTTTGGGCTATACAACAATATGGACGAGAAACGTCTAAGGAACGCTGCATAGAAAAATATGGACAGCTTGTTAAAGACATCATTATATATATAAGGAGCAATAAACATCCTAACCTTATTTTAGACGAAAACGGACTGATACGTACCAATGGAAGAGACAAAGCCGTTACTTGGATGAACTCAATCATCAACGGACGACCAGCTATTCCGCGTTCAGGATATATTGTTGAGTTTAATGCATTGTGGTATAATGCTCTGAAATTTGCTGCAACTATCGCTACCGAGATGGGCGAACCGCATGAAACGGTGAACTTAGAAGAAATGGCTGCAAAGTGTAAAGAGGCTTTTGTTGAAACGTTCTTGAACGAATATGGCTATCTTTACGACTTTGTAGATGGGAATATGGTGGATTGGAGTGTTCGGCCGAACATGATTTTCGCTGTAGCACTCGACTACTCACCGCTAGAGTTAAGCCAAAAGAAGAGTGTTTTAGATGTATGTACGCGCGAACTGCTCACACCTAAAGGACTTAGAACGTTATCGCCAAAGAGTGGCGGATACAATCCTATGTACGTTGGACCGCAAATTCAACGCGATTATGCCTACCATCAGGGTACAGCTTGGCCTTGGTTGGGAGGATTCTACATGGAAGCATGCCTTAAGCTCTATAAACGCACCCGTCTTAGCTTTATCGAAAGACAAATGGTTGGTTATGAAGACGAGATGTTTTACCATTGCCTCGGAACCATTCCCGAACTTTTCGACGGCAATCCACCATTTAGTGGGCGCGGAGCAATATCGTTTGCCATGAATGTAGGCGAGATATTGAGAACCTCGGAGTTACTTGAAAAATACTCATATCAATAATAACGGAGGAACTAAATAATGAAAGTATTAATGTTTGGTTGGGAGTATCCTCCTCACATCTTAGGCGGTCTTGGAACTGCTAGCTTCGGAATAACCGAAGGCTTGCATGCACAAGGCGACATGGAAATTACATTTTGCCTGCCCAAACCTTGGGGTGATGAAGACAAGAACGCCGCAAACATCGTGGCCATGAATTGTGTGCCCGTGGCGTGGCGTGACGTTAACTACGATTATCTAAAAGAAAGGTTGGGTAATGTGATGTCTCCAGAATATTATTATGAACTGAGAGACAATATCTATGCCGACTTCAACTACATGAACCTGAATGATTTGGGCTGTGTTGAATTCTCTGGTCGTTATCCCGAAAACCTGCACGAAGAGATTAATAATTATTCTATCGTTGCGGGCGTTGTAGCTAGACGAGAATCGTATGACATCATTCATGCCCACGACTGGCTTACTTATCCAGCAGGAATTCATGCGAAACAAGTATCTGGAAAGCCTTTGTGTATCCATGTTCACGCCACAGACTTTGACCGTTCGCGCGGAAAAGTTAACCCTACTGTTTATTCTATTGAGAAAGACGGTATGGATAATGCAGACTGCATCATGTGTGTGTCTGAACTTACCCGACAAACGGTAATCAAAGAATATCACCAAGACCCGCGAAAGGTTTACACTGTGCATAATGCAGTGTACCCCTTAGCGCAAGAATTACAAGACATTCCACGCCCCAACCACAATGGAAAGGAAAAAACTGTGACCTTTCTAGGTCGCATCACCATGCAAAAAGGCCCAGAGTATTTCGTTGAAGCAGCAACTATGGTGCTGCACCGCACACGCAATGTACGCTTCTGCATGGCAGGATCCGGCGATATGATGGATCAAATGATTATGCTCGCTGCCAATCGTGGTATTGCCGACCGTTTCCACTTCCCTGGTTTCATGCGTGGCAAGCAAGTTTACGAATGTCTTAAAGCTTCCGATGTGTATGTGATGCCCTCTGTTAGTGAGCCGTTTGGCATCTCGCCACTAGAGGCAATGCAATGTGGCACACCTACGATTATATCCAAACAGAGCGGATGTGCTGAAATCTTAACCAACTGTATTAAGGTGGATTATTGGGATATCCATGCTTTGGCCGATGCAATCTATTCTATTTGTCATAACGACAGCTTGTTTGAGTACCTACAAACAGAAGGTAAAAACGAAGTAGACCAGATAACATGGGAGAAAGTGGGCTTGTGGATACGCACGCTTTACGAGAGAACAATTAACAAGAAGTAATGCAGCCTTTAAAAATAAAAAACGATGAAAACGATATGTTTATATTTTGAGATACACCAAATTATCCATCTCAAACGGTATAGATTCTTTGATATAGGTACCGACCACTACTATTACGATGACTTTGAAAACGAAAGAAGCATCGCCGACATTGCCCAACGCTCGTACATGCCTGCGCTTAATGCCCTGCTAGATATGATTAAAGCCAATGATAAGTATTTCAAAGTGGCTTTTTCACTCTCGGGTGTGGGTATCGAGCAATTGGAAATGCATGCTCCGCAGGTGCTAGACAAACTGCAAGAGCTTAACGAAACAGGCTGCGTGGAGTTCTTGGCAGAGCCTTATTCACATGGTTTGGCTTCGCTTGTTAACGAAGATAGCTTTGAAGTTGAAGTAAAAAAACAATGCCAGAAAATAAAAGAATACTTTGGACAAACGCCAAAAGTGCTTCGCAATTCATCGCTTATCTATAACGATGATATAGGTTTGAAAGCTTCTCAAATGGGATTTAAGGGCATGCTCACCGAAGGAGCAAAGCATGTGCTTGGATGGAAGTCGCCCCATTACTTGTACCATTGCAGCATGGCGCCCAATTTGAAGTTGTTGCTTCGTGATATTCGCTTAAGCGATGACATTTCTTTGCGCTTCAACAATAGCGAATGGGAGGAGTATCCATTGTTTGCCGACAAGTATGTATCTAAGATTGCAGCTCTTCCTCAAGAAGAACAGGTTATCAATATCTTTATGGAACTGTCAGCATTAGGTATTGCGCAGCCACTTTCAAGCAACATATTGGAATTCTTAAAAGCTATTCCCGTTTGTGCAAAGCAAGCAGGTATCACCTTCTCTACACCAACCGAGATTTGTTCAAAGATGAAGAGTGTGGCAGCTTTGGAAGTGCCTTACGCTCTTTCGTGGGTCGACGAGGAACGCGATGTTAGCTGTTGGCTTGGTAATTCTATGCAACGCGAGGCCTTTAACAAATTGTATAGTGTTGCCGATAGAGTCAGAATTGCCAACGACTTGCGTATAAACCAAGATTGGGACTATCTGCAAGCTTCAAATAACTTCCGCTTTATGACTACCAAGAATACCGGTGTAACTATTGACCGCGGTATTTATAGCAGTCCGTTCGATGCTTTCACCAATTATATGAATATTCTTGGCGATTTCATCAACAGGGTTAATAGTTTGTATCCCGAAGAGATAGGCAACGAAGAGTTGAACAGCTTGTTGACAACCATCAAAAATCAAGGTGATGAAATAAGAGTGAAAGAAAAAGAAATTGTTCGTCTTCAAACGAAAATCGCTAAGATTGAAGCTGAAAGTGATAAACTTCGTGCTCAACTTGAAAAGGGAGAAAGGAAAGCTAAACCTAAGAAGGCAACAGTCAAAAAGACTGCACCTAAAGCTGAAAAATAAAAATCCTTTAATCGTTTAATTTTGAACGAGGTTTTAGTTCGTTGTTTTTTACTATACCTTATAGTTCTTCTATTGGATATACAAGGCATTTTTCCTTAGTTAATTATGACTATACAAACTGCCTGAATAGTAAAAACTTGTTTAATTATCACATTTAGCGTGAGTTTAGATTAGTCTAAGCTCACGCTTTTTTGTATGTTATACACATTCAAAAGCTAAGAGGGATGTATTCAAATCAGAAACTTAGTGCACAAAATAAGGTTGAATGCACGATGATTGGTTGGATGTATGCAGGCTTGATAAGCAAGGTTGCAAGGTCAGACAATGAAAAACAATCACAAAGAAGTTGTGAAAGCGCGTAAATTGCATTACCTTTGCATAACGAAATACATAAAACCAGTACCGTAGTTGGTGCATTCTAACTCAAGTTATGAAAGAATTTTTACGAGTATTGCGTCGCTTTGTGCCGCCCTACAAGAAATATTTAATTTTATCAGTTGTATTCAATATCTTATCTGCGATATTGAACATCTTCTCATTTGCAACGATTATCCCAATATTAAACATCCTTTTCGAGACAAATGAGTCGGTCAAACCTGTGTCTTACATAGCTTGGAGTAGTATAACAAGTATTGGCCAACTGGTGGATGTTGTAACAAACAATCTGAACTATTATGTGCAACAGATGATCGTAAGTTGGGGAGCTACAAACACATTGCTAGCTGTGGGTATGCTATTGGCTTTTATGACCATGCTCAAAACACTGGCCTACTTTCTGTCCTCAGCTTCTATCATCCCTATTCGCACGGGGGTGGTGCGCGACATTCGCAACCAAATGTATAACAAGATAAACCAACTCTCGCTTGGTTTCTTTTCTGAAGAGCGCAAAGGTGATATCATTGCACGTATGAGTGGCGATGTTCAAGAGATAGAAAACTCTATTATGTCTTCGCTCGACATGCTCTTTAAAAATCCTATTCTCATTATAGCCTACTTCATTACCCTCATTATTGTGTCGTGGCAACTAACGCTATTCACCATTATTTTTGTGCCTATATTTGGCTGGTTTATGGGATATGTGGGCCGTAAGCTTAAGCAAAATTCAATTAAGGCGCAAGCTTTGTGGAGCGACACTATGAGTCAAGTGGAAGAAACATTGGGCGGACTGCGCATTATTAAGGCGTTCTGTGCAGAAGAAAAGATGAATGCCCGCTTTGATAAGGTAAATAGTGCCTATCGTAACGACATCATGAAGGTGAACATTCGTCAGCAATTAGCCCATCCCATGAGCGAGTTCTTGGGTACGGTGATGATTGTTATCGTATTATGGTTCGGTGGAATATTAGTGCTTAACAATCAAGTGATGCAAGGCCCAACTTTTATTTACTACTTGGTGATGCTCTATTCAATCATCAATCCTCTGAAAGATTTCTCACGAGCAGGC
The DNA here is from genome assembly GCF_937990675.1 of Hoylesella shahii. Taxonomy (NCBI): domain Bacteria; kingdom Pseudomonadati; phylum Bacteroidota; class Bacteroidia; order Bacteroidales; family Prevotellaceae; genus Hoylesella; species Hoylesella shahii. The sequence goes on from NZ_CALKQY010000003.1 coordinate 34,888, forward strand.
TATAATATCCCTAAAGGACTAGCCTCGATGGAACGTGTAGACAAAATTTTAAAAGCCGAAATAGACATCAGGGAGAAGGAAAATCCTGTGCATATAAGCAGCTTTGAACATCAGATAGAGTTCAGGGACGTGTCGTTCAAATATGGTGAACAATGGGTGTTGCGCCATATTAACCTCACTATTGGTAAAGGAAAAAGTGTGGCTTTGGTGGGACAAAGTGGTTCAGGAAAGTCCACTTTGGTAGACCTTATACCGCGTTATTATGATGTCCAAGAGGGCGAGGTGCTTATCGATGGCATCAATGTCAAAGACTTAGGTGTACACGACCTGCGTCAACTTATTGGCAACGTTAACCAGGAGGCCATTTTGTTTAATGATTCGTTTTATAACAACATTACTTTTGGCGTAGAAAATGCCTCAATAAAGGAAGTGGAAGATGCTGCACGCATTGCCAATGCTTACGAATTCATCAAAGAAACAGAGCATGGCTTTGACACTAATATTGGTGATAGAGGAGGCCGTTTGTCCGGCGGACAACGCCAACGCATAAGTATTGCTCGTGCTGTGCTTAAAAATCCACCCATACTGATTCTTGATGAAGCAACGAGCGCATTGGATACTGAGAGCGAACGAATAGTGCAAGATGCACTTGAACGCTTGATGAAGACTCGCACAACAGTAGCTATTGCCCATCGTTTATCCACAATTAAGAATGCCGATGAAATATGCGTATTGCATGAAGGACGTATTGTAGAGCGAGGCACGCACGAAGAACTATTAAGCATCGACGGCTATTATCGTAAACTGAACGATATGCAGTCGCTCTAACAATTACCAACATAAAATGAATAAGATTCTATGAGAAAAAATCTCCCGAAGCTTATGCGTAGTCCTCTAGCGCCCTTTGTAGCCTTATTGGCTAATCTGCTTTTGGTTTTTGGTCTATATATTGTAGCCCGTATCGAGTATTTATTTGAAAACTACAATTATTTCTGCGCAGTGATTTCGCCATCACGGCTATGGAATGTGTTCTATGGTGGATACATGTTCGACCGTTCTGCTATTGTGTACACCAATGCGCTATACATCGTCATGATGCTTTTCCCGCTGTGGTTGAAAGAAACACCGCTATATCATAAGCTATGTAAGTGGCTGTTTGTGGTAGTTAATTCGCTCACATTGATTATCAACCTTGGCGATTCTGTTTATTTCCCTTATACACTTAGGCGCACCACAATGGGTGTTTTCAATGAGTTTAAAAACGAAAACAATCTTGCCGATGTGTTTTGGGGCGAACTTTTAGTGCACTGGTACTTGGTGTTACTGGCCACAGGATTGATTTTTCTTATGTGGAAGTTATACGTAACGCCACAAGTGTCCGCTTCTCAATATGTTACCGCTAAGCAACGCTTGGCTTATAGCGGTTTACAATTAGCCTTATTGGCCGCAGTTGCGCCTTTTGCAGTTTGTGCTTGTAGAGGTGGTTTTGACCAATCTGTTAGGCCTATTACTATCAGCAACGCCAATGAATATGTTGAAAGACCCACCGAATGTGCTTTAGTGCTTAACACGCCTTTTTCACTTATTCGAACCATTGGTAAAGATGTATTTCATGTTACCGAATATTTTAAGTCGCAAGAAGAGTTGGAAAGCGTTTTTACCCCCGTTCATAAACCAGACTCTTTGCATGCGCTTAATGCAAAAAACGTTGTGATACTGATTGTTGAAAGCTTTGGAAGAGAATATATCGGTGCGCTAAACAAAGATTTGGAAGGTGGCAACTACAAAGGTTACACCCCTTATGTGGATAAGCTAATCGAACAAAGTACCACCTATCAATACTCTTATTGCAACGGGCGAAAGAGCATCGATGGGATGCCTTCGGTGCTTTGTGGAATCCCTATGTTTGTAGAACCATTTGTGCTTTCTCCCCAATCTATGAACACCTATACAGGTTTACCTGGTTTATTGCGTCAAGAAGGTTATCAAACAGCATTCTTTCATGGAGCAAATAGAGGTAGCATGGGATTCTTAGCTTTCGCTAAAAAGATTGGTTTTGAAGCGTATTATGGTCGTGAAGACTACGCTGCTGACAAACGTTTTGGCGGAGATGCCGATTTTGATGGACACTGGGGTATATGGGATGAACCCTTCTTGCAATACTATTGTGCCAAGATGAGCGAGATGAAAGAGCCTTTTATGACGGCTGTCTTCACCGTAAGTTCGCACACTCCCTATGTTATTCCCGAAAAATATAAAAAGGTGTATCCCGAAGAAGGCTTGATAATGCACAAGTGTATCAGGTACACCGATATGGCTATTGGTAAGTTTTTTGAGAGCGCTCGCAAACAGCCTTGGTTTAAAAACACCATCTTTGTACTTACCAGCGACCACACCAACCTGAGCGACCATGCACAATATCAGACAGACATTGGTGGTTTTTGTTCGCCTATTGTTATCTACGACCCCAGCGGAGAAATCGAACCTGGTATGCGAGATGGTATTGCGCAGCAAATAGATATATTGCCTACAGTACTTGGGATATTAGATTATAACAAACCGTTCTTCTCCTTTGGGTGCGACTTAATGTCAACGCCTATGGACGATACCTATGCAGTGAACTACCTTAATGGTATTTACCAATATGTGAAGTATGGGTATGTTTTACAATTTGATGGCAATGAAACCAAAGCTGTGTATGCACTTGACGATGTGTTGATGAAAAAGAACCTCAAAGGAAAGGTGAAAGAGCAAGCACAGATGGAGCGCGAGGTTAAAGCTATTATACAGCAATACATGTATAGGATGAAAAACGATAAACTGATGCCCTAACGATGAAGAATGTTTTCAGTTTTATAGCCTACTATCTGCTGTATACAGTTTGGTTTACCTTTTCACTTTTGCCATTTTGTATACTTTATGTGTTGTCAGATTTCTTATATTTCATCTCTTATTATGTGGTGAAATATCGGCGTCGCGTTATCCGAATGAACATTACAAGTTCGTTTCCCGAAAAGAATGAGAATGAATTACGCGCCATAGAGAAAGGGTTCTACCACTGGTTCTGCGACTATTTGGTAGAAACTATAAAACTGATGACCATGAGTAAGCAACAACTAATGCGGCACTTGGTGTTTACAGGTACTGATGTTATCGACAAATATATTGAAGAAGAACGTTCGTGCGGTGTCTACCTTGGACATTACGGACAATGGGAATGGATAACTTCTCTTCCTTATTGGATAAGTGATAAGGGGCTTTGTACACAGATTTATCACCCCTTAGAGAATAAACGATTTGATAGCTTGTTTAAAAAAGTTCGCGAAAAGCAAGGGGCACGTTGTATTGCCATGGCCGAAACTCTTCGCCGTGTGGTGGCCTATCAGCAACAGAAACAACCCATAGTAATGGGATATATATCAGACCAGGTGCCTTTTTGGAACAATATACACCACTGGTTTAATTTTCTAAACCACGACACGCCAGTACTTACAGGAACAGAGAAAATAATTAAAGCCACAAACCAAGTGGTTTTCTATTGTGATGTGTCGCGTATTAAACGTGGATATTACCGTTGCGACATGCAACTAATAACCGACAAACCAAAGGAAAAGACCGACTTTGAATTGACAGACCTTTATTTTGAAAAACTGCAAGCAACCATCAGACGTGACCCTACTTTATATCTTTGGAGCCATAATCGGTGGAAACGAACACGTGAAGAGTTTAATTTGCGCTACGACGAAAAAACAGGAAGGGTTGACCTTGGAAGTCTTGACGATATAAAAAAACGTAAACAGATAGAACAATAATAACAAAGGAATATGATATTTGTCAAAGGATATGGGCAGATGTGCAATAATATCTTGCAATTTGCGCATGCTTATGCTTATGGAAGAGAGCATGGCATAAAAGTAGTTGCAATGCGTTTCTGTTACAAATACAGATATTTCGAGCTATGCAATCAGGCTCTCTATCGGCCAATTACTTATCTCATTGCTAAGTTTCTCATCAAGTCGCATTTAATTAAATGCCTTAAATTCGACAGATGTGATGTTCCTTCCGAATATTATCGCTTGCTAAATACCCAGAAAATCATAGCATTAGACGACTGGTTGTTTAGACATCCAGAATTGTTCTTGAAATATCGTGAGGAAATAAAGCAACTGTTTAGATTTAAGCCCAACGTTATTAAGAGGCAGAAGGAATGGCTGGAAACTGTCGAACGCGATAGTACGATAAAACTAGGCGTACATATTAGACGAGGCGACTACGCCAGATTTATGGGCGGAAAATACTTTTTTAGCGATGAGGTGTTTGCTACACGCATTAAAGAATTTTCTGATATGCACCCCGATAAAACAATACAGGTGTTTATTTGTTCGAATGATTCTAATTTATCGGTCGACAAATTTAAGCAGTTTTTGAACAACAACGAGGTCTATCTTTCTCAAGGCAACCCTGCAGAAGACCTCTACGTGTTGTCTGAATGCCAATATATCATTGGTCCTAAAAGTACATTCTCGCTCATGGCATCGTTTTATAACAATGCCCAACTGCATTGGATGGAAGATAAAGAAGTGTGCTTAACGGGTGATAAGTTTAAACATTTTGAAGATCTCTTTATGAGTATTTGATATGAAGAAGAAGCGAATTTTGTTTTTATTGAGCAGATTTCTCGATGGAGGTATCGACTCTGTACTTGTGGAATACCTTACTTATATGGCCTCTCAGCCACAATGTGAGGTTACGTTGGCCATCGGTATGAACTACGACAAACTTGAAGTTTACAGCCATCGCATACCTTCTAACGTGCGAATTGTACATCTCGTTAACAGTTCGCTGTTAACTAAATGGAGGAAAAAGAAACTCTATTCGCCCATTCCTTTTTATATTAAGGCGTTCGACGAGGCACTGCTAAATCCAATAAGAAGGTATATTATATCGAGGAAGATTGCTAAATTGGCCGAACAATCTGATGTAATTGTCGACTTTGATTGTTGTTCGCATTCGTTTGTTAAACGCATCAACAAACCAAAAATCGGTTATTTTCACTTTTCAATTAAGCAAGTTTTGCAAGAAAATGAACGAAAAAGGCAGCGCATGCAACAAACCATTGAATGCTATAATAAGTTTGTTATCATTTCTTATGCCATGCTTGAAGAAGCTAAAGACTTGTTCCCCAGCTTGCAAAATAAGTTTGAAATGATTTACAATGGCATCAATTTTCACGAGCTTTCACAGAAGGCAATGGGAGAAACAGAAAACTCGCTATCTGATATCCCATATATTTTAACCATTAGCAGACTGGAAGAAAGTCAAAAGGATGTGTCTACCCTGTTGCAGGCGTACGCTCTTTTGCGCTCGAAATACAACCAAAAGCTGCCACTAGTGATTATCGGAAAGGGAAAATCAGAACAACAATTGCGCGAGTTAACTGCAAAGCTTGACATATCAAACCACGTTCATTTCTTAGGTTTTTGCTCCAATCCTTATCCTTGGATTAGTAAATCTAGATTGTATGTACAAAGTTCTAAGTTTGAAGGTTTGCCCACTACGTTAATAGAATCGTTGCTTTTAGACAAAGACATTGTGGCTACTGATTGTCCAACTGGCCCTAAAGAAATTCTGAATTTGGGCAAAGCTGGTTTGCTCACGCCCGTGGGCGATGCTGAACAATTGGCTGCTGCTATGCACAAAGCTTTGAGTGATGAAGAAGTTATTAAGCAATTGGCCGAAGGAAGGCAGCAACACCGAGAGAATTTCACAATGGAGAAGTCGGGTAGGGCATTGCTCGAACTTATTGAGCGTATGTAAACGACAACGAGTTAAAGCTATCTATATCCCTATTTATTGGTATTAAAGCATATAAGTGTGAACAATATTCGCAAACATTGCTGTCTGGTAAACTTGTTTTGTGTATAATAGGGTTACCAGATAGCAGAATAAAAAAACATCGAAGTTTTTAAGCGTAAAGTTGTTAAGATGCTTTGTTAAATATAGTTTTAATATTTTACAAAACAAACACTGCAAACCAAGCCTTTCTAGCAAAAATACATGTTAAATAGCATCGATTTCTACTGTTTTTAGGTCATGCTGCGTTTATTTTTACACCGTTTTTGAGCACCATAGTTGCATTTTGTACCATTTAGCCTTTCTAGAAAGTCGTCAGCTTTCATTTTTTCACCGCTCAAAACACCTCTTTTAGTAGTCAAAAAGTACTTTTATATATCACATTTTACTTTAAAAAGCCTTATTGTTTCATCATATGCTCAAGCGTGATGCTCACAAAAAGGTGCATTGTTTACTTTTCAATCTACTTTTTGCTGCATTTAGCCTTGCGTTTTGTAGGAGATAGCCTTGCGTTTTGCATGAGATAGCACTGCATTTTGCATGAGATAGCACTGCATTTTGCATGAGTTAGCACTGCATTTTGCATGAGTTAGCCTTGCGTTTTGTTACATTTAGCCTAATTTTAGGAAAAAATGGGGGATTATTTAATTGAAAACTCGTTTTGTCTGCAATCACAAATCACAACTATTTTTACACTAACAAACCTTCGCGAGAATCGATTATTTGCAAGCAAGTGGAATTAGGTGAGCAAAAAACGCACTCACAGTGTTAAATTTTATACTTATTATTTTACATCAAATAAAGAGTGGTTGCAAAGAATATTGAAGAATTGGGAAAGCAAAATTAACTAATCCATTCTCACTATCTCCAAACTCAAACAAAATAAATTATACGTTTAGTGGATTCTAACTCATTGATAGGAAATGCTCAGGATGATACGTTAAAAATAATGGTCGCAAAAATCAATGCCCAACCATAAAGAAAAATACTAATTTGATTGAGGAAAAAGGCTTTAAATTTAATACGAAATTACCAATTTTAAAGCAAATGCAAATGTTTATTTGTGTGATTAAAGTTTTGATAGACTGCCATAATTGGCAAACAAAAATAGGTGAACCATTTCTAGCATCAACCTTCTTATCACAAACCCATACGAACTAACCGCTAATCATTTTGTTTGCGCTTATACTCCATTATCTTAGCCACAATTGTGAATTGATAAATACCCTGCCATACTGCATAAATAAAACCTGCAACACCATCTTTAAAGCCACCTTTAAGAATATACGCGCGAATAAATCGAAACGAAGGGCGAACCAGCAATGCACCAATGCCATAGTGTTTATCACGCCGCTTAGAAATCTCGTTATCAGAATAAACATTATTTTTATGGTTAAGAGTGGCAATCGAATCGTTTGCAAGATGTTCAAATGCTAAGTCTTTGCGGTTTCTTGGCAAACGAATAACCCTACCTTTTACAATGGGCGAAGCATGAATAATGGGTGGCCAAGTGGTTAAGTCTTTTTTAAAGAAGCGCAAAATATAGTCGGGATAAGAGGCATGCATAAACTTTCCCATGAAATAATTTTTGCGAGGGATGGCCACACCTTCTTCACAATCGGGTTTAGAGATGTGTTCGTACAAATAAGCTGTTAGTTGTTTACTTACAATTTCATCAGCATCGAGCACTAAAACCCACGAAAATGTTGCACTTTCAATGGCAAATTGACGAGCCGGTTCAACTATATTGTAATCTCTTTTTTCAAAAGTTACCACACGACAACCATTGTTCTGGGCAATATTCACCGTGTTGTCTGTGCTTTCCATATCGCACACAACAATTTCATCAAACCCTTTTGCTGCATCAATCACCTGCTGCAAATGGCGTTCAGCGTTATAAGTGTTTATAACAACAGATATTTTATTGTCATCGTTCATGCTGCAAATATAATGAATTATTGGCTACATACCACACAAAAAACAAGCTTTCTTAAGTTCAAATCCACGACATACAGCAACAAAACATCCCCTTAGGCAGTACGTTTATTGTTAAACCGCCAAAGGGGATGTATCGTTTTCTATAAGTTGAGGGGTTATTCTTTAGAAACTATCATCATCTTCTTCGATATTTTCTGCTTCCATTCCCAGCTCATCATTATCTTCTTCGAACGTTGTGCGATAACTTTCTTCAGTAAGTATATCCTCATCGAAAGAGTCGTCATCATCGTCATCGTCCTTATATTTACTGTCTTGTCCGCTCAGGTCATCATCTTCGGCGTGGTCGTCATCATCATCATCATCGTCATCGTGCGACGATTTTCTTCCACTCAATTCATCGTCAAAACGAGCCGAGAGTTTATCTATTTCAGGTTTTTCTTTTACGAAGATGGCTTCAACCCAAGTTCCTTTTTCAATTTCTAGGGCTTCAAATCCGTCTTCGGTTTTCTTCTCAAACATACCACCTTTTTTGTGTAAACGGTCCTTTGGCAAAACAGTAGTGCTCACTTCAAAGCCACTTTCGATGATATCTTTAACGCTTTGAGACAACGAGTCCCATCCACCACCAAAATTTCTGTCTAGCACTTCGATAAGTTTAGCAGCCGAAATGTATCGTATGTTTTCATAAGTAAGGTCGGTAACCCTCATAATAGGGTGTTTCTTTATGGCCATCTTAACCTTTTGGCCTTCATCCAATCTTATTGTACCCACCTTAAATCCGCGGTCTTCATATTTTTTAATTATTTCTGGTCGGTCAACTTTTAGCTCTTCTGCATCAAACGCGCTCTTCACCACATCCATGTAATGGCGGGCATTATCCTTTAGGTCAGCGTCTTTTTCTGCCGCTTCCCACATTCTGAACACGTCGTTTTCCTGGATGCCCCACACGTTGCTTTTAGTAAGTGTTTTAAGGGTCAGAGCTTTTTTTTCTTGTTTCATATACGATTATTTATCTTTGTCTTATTGATAAAAGACCTTCGAGGGAGATGCCCTGCTGGTCTAGCAGATACAGGTACAACCCATTAGGTGGTTTTCTACCTTTTGTGTGTTGTTGCTGCAAAATTATATACTTTCGTTAAATCTACAAACTTTTGCAACAAAAATATTAATCTCAACCCCATTATAGATTAATCTCTGCGCTAATTCTATCTGTTTGCACTGCATATAATAAGGTTTTGTTTAAGATTATTGGCCATTGTATACGCCACTAAACACCTCCTAATGTAGGTTATCTAAATAAAAATAAGTATCTTTGCATCAAAAATAAACGAAATGGGTATATTCGGATTTTTCAACAAAAGCAAGAAAGAAACGCTAGACAAGGGATTGGAAAAGACCAAACAAAGCGTTTTCAGCAAGTTAACGCGTGCCGTAGCCGGAAAATCAAAGGTAGATGATGAGGTGCTCGACAACCTTGAAGAGATACTTATCACATCCGACGTGGGCGTAGACACTACGTTGAAAATCATAGAGAGAATTGAAGAGCGAGTTGCTCGTGATAAATATGTATCGACCGGCGAACTTAATAACATCCTTAAAGAGGAAATTGCTGCGCTTCTATCTGAAAATAACACGCAAGACAACGACAACTGGGAATTACCTGAAACAGGAAATCCTTACGTTATTCTTGTTGTTGGCGTAAATGGAGTTGGCAAGACAACTACTATTGGTAAGTTGGCCCACCAGTTTAAGCAAGCCGGTAAGAGTGTATATTTGGGTGCAGCCGACACTTTTAGAGCTGCTGCTGTAGAGCAAATATGTATATGGGGTGAACGAGTTGGCGTGCCTGTGGTGAAGCAACAGATGGGGTCCGATCCTGCATCAGTGGCTTTCGATACACTGAGTTCGGCCAAAGCCAATGGGGCAGATGTGGTTATCATCGATACCGCAGGCCGACTTCACAATAAGATTGGCTTGATGAACGAGCTGAAAAAGATTAAAGACGTGATGAAAAAGGTGATGCCCGAAGCGCCTAACGAGGTGCTTTTGGTGCTTGATGGCTCTACCGGACAAAACGCTTTCGAACAAGCTAAGCAATTTTCTGCTGTTACCAACATCACTGCGCTGGCCATTACAAAACTAGATGGAACGGCTAAAGGTGGTGTGGTGATTGGTATCAGCGACCAACTGAAGGTGCCTGTGAAATACATTGGCTTGGGTGAGGGCATGGAAGATTTGCAACTATTCAACCGGAAACATTTCGTCGACTCGCTTTTTAACGAATAACCTTCGCTTCTGAGTGGTGTAAAATTGGACCATATCTAGGGTTTAACCGATATGTTAACAGACAATAATGAGCTTTATTATGTTATAGCAGAGATTTAATTGTGCTATTGACTCCTCTCTTTACATGCTCACAAACTTATATAGACATCACTGGGGCGCTAAGCCTCCTTCGCCCAGTTGTTAACTAGGTCACAACTGTGACTATAGCTACTTTTCTCCACGTTGTTCGTGCGGAAATGGGCGACATTTCAACAAGTATTCAAATATTAGAATGATTAAAAATCAGGTAGACATCATAACAATGGGGTGTTCTAAAAACCTCGTTGATAGCGAATTGTTGATGAAACAGTTTGAAGCCAACGGCTACCATTGCGTGCACGACAGCAAAAATCCCAAAGGAGAAATTGTGGTTATCAACACGTGTGGTTTCATTGAGAGCGCAAAAGAAGAGAGTATCAATACCATCTTGGAGTTTGCGCAAGCCAAAGAAGAGGGGCGATTAAAGCAGCTTTACGTGATGGGATGCTTGTCGCAACGCTATCAAAAGGAGTTAGAACAGGAAATCCCACAGGTGGATAAATTCTATGGCAAGTTTAATTATAAAAACTTGTTAAAGGATTTGGGCAAGGGGGTTATTGCTTCTTGTAATGGAACGCGAAGCATTACTACTCCTCGCCACTATGCCTATCTAAAGATTAGTGAGGGTTGCGACCGCAGTTGTGCTTATTGTGCCATACCTCTTATTACGGGTAAGCACGTAAGCAGACCCAAAGAAGAAATTCTTGAAGAGGTTCGTAGTCTTGTTTCACAGGGGGTTAAAGAATTTCAAATTATCGCTCAAGAACTTACCTACTATGGGGTTGACCTCAACGGACAGCGCCAGATAACCAGTTTGATAAGCGATATGGCCGATATTAAGGGCGTAGAGTGGATAAGACTGCATTATGCTTACCCCAATCAGTTCCCTTTAGATTTGCTTGAGGTAATCAAAAACAAACCTAATGTGTGCAAATACATCGATATTGCCCTGCAACACATATCGGATAATATGCTCACTCGTATGCACCGCCATGTGACAAAAGCGCAAACAGAAGAGCTTATCCGTAGAATTCGTGAAGAAGTACCTGGCATTCATCTGCGCACGACACTGATGGTTGGTTTCCCCGGTGAAACAGAAGACGACTTTAACGAACTGCTCGAGTTTGTGAAATGGGCACGATTTGAACGTATGGGGGCTTTTATCTACTCTGAAGAAGAGGGTACATACAGCGCAAAACATTACGAAGACAATGTGCCAGATGAGGTAAAACAACGCCGACTTGACCAGCTTATGGCCTCGCAACAAGAAATAAGCGCCGAAGTGGAAGCACAAAAAGTGGGGAAGACTTTACGAGTGATTATCGACAGAAAAGAAGGCGACTATTATATAGGAAGAACTGAATGGGCTTCGCCAGAGGTAGACCCAGAGGTGCTAATTCCTGCAACTGTACGTCTGCGTGTTGGAAAATTCTACAATGTACGCATCACAGACAGTGAAGAATTTGACTTATATGGTGAAATAGAATAGAATGAACAACAAAGAGTTTATAACCGAACTAGCACAGCAAACGGGCTATACACAGAGTGTAACCCAAACCCTAGTGCGTAACATCATCGACGAAATGGCAGCCCGTTTCGACGAAGGAGACATCGTATCGATTTCTGGCTTCGGCACGTTTGAAGTGAAAAAACGACTTGAACGTGTGGTGGTGAATCCTGCAACTCAACAGCGTATGCTGGTTCCACCTAAACTTGTGTTGAATTTTAGACCAACGGCTTCCATTAAGGAACGCCTCAAAAACGGTGGTGAAGATGAATAATAGGGTTGGTATTCATGAGTTGGCAATGGCTCTTGTCAACAAAAAAAAGCTGTCGCTTAAAGATGCAGAGGCTTTTGTCGCAATGATGTTCGATACCCTTAATGAGGGATTGAACAATGATAAACTTGTTAAGCTAAAAGGACTTGGCACTTTTAAGGTGATGAGCGTTAGCGCTCGTAAGAGCGTTGATGTTAATACTGGTGAACCTATCATTATCGATGGACGTGATAAGATTTCGTTTACGCCTGATAGTACGATGAAAGATTTGGTAAACAAACCTTTTGCGCAGTTTGATACGGTGGTTATCAACGATGGCGTTGATATTAAAGAACTAGAGCGAATGGATTGGTTGGAAAACCCTTCCAACTTTGATACGTCTACTTTGGGGGATATTTCAGATGATGAAGACCTACCTATCACAATAGAGTTGCCACCTTCTAAGATTGAGGCTGCCGTGAACGAGGCTGCTAATGTAATGGCCACCAACGAGACCGAAGTAGAAAATATACCTCAAACCTCTGCGCCTAAAGCTGCTGAAAAGAGCCATTTGCTTACATCTGAACAATTGGCAGCCCTAAATGGTTACCCCGTTTCTAGCACTCGTGTAGCGCAAGAGTCTGCAGTGAACAATGGTGAATTAACACTTACTACCGACCAATTGCGATTACTCAACGATGATAATAGTTTGCAAACAAAGGATGAAGCAGAGGTTTCGGTTGAAAGAAATGAATCTTTAGCAACTGAACAAACTTTGTCATCACCTGTAGTAAACAATGATGCTGATGCATTAAATAGCCCTGAAAGCGAAAAACAGGAGGGTGCTGAAGTTGTTGCCGAAGTTATAACCAACAAAGCTGAGATTGAAGAAGTAAATACTGTAAGCAACCTCGTTGATACGGTGCACGCACCAAAAACAGATGCTTATAGCAGCAATGAACCACACGATGAAGAGCCAACGCTTGATAAGGAGTCGCAAGAGGTAGTGGTTTTGAGCAACGAAGTTCATAATGATAATGAAGAGCTTGATGAGACAGACAGTCCAGAAGAAGACGAAATTACTGATAACGAGCTAGAAACATTGGCTAATGTAGAAACCATTACTGAAGTTGTTCAGGAAGAAGTTAGCGATGTAAAACCCAACGATTCTCCCGAAAGTAACATTGAAGATGAGGAAGAAGAAAACACTAACTCCAATTTTGAAGATGAATGGGAAGAAGAGGAGCGCAGGATAAGACGCAAACGACTCATTGCGGCTGGAGTCTTGGGTGTGCTGGCTCTGTTTGGTATTGCTGCATGGTATTTCTACAACCAAATTCAGTTGAAAGATAATCGTATATCGCATCTTGAAACTTTATTGAATACCTCTAAAACAGCTGCCAATTGTGATAATGGCCAATCTCTTTCAAAGGCCGACTCGGTTCGTGAAGATTCTATTAATAGGGCAATTGATGCGCAAACAAAAGCCGACCTGGATGCTACAATGGCGAGAATAGAACAGAGTAATGCTGAAAAGCAGCAGAAGACAGAAGAAAAAAAAGCTAATAACCAACCTGCAACTGATAATAAAACGACAGAACGGGCTGTTGAGAAAGTAGTGCCGAGACTAGAGAGAAAGTCGGAAACCAAGAGTGCTGATTTGGATTATAAGCAATATGAGAAAGATGCTCGTGTACGTACAGGCGCTTATAAAATAGTTGGTATCGACCGAGTTGTTACTGTTAACAAGGGGCAAACGCTCTATTCTCTCAGTAGAAGCACACTAGGCCCTGGCATGGAATGCTATATCGAGGCTGTAAATGGCAACGTTAAAGAGTTGAAAGCGGGTGAAAAGATTAAAATTCCAAAGCTGGAATTGAAGAAGCATAAATAATGGATTGGGGCGTGAAACATCTAAATGAATTTTCACGCCCCATTTTTTTGATATTTTAGGGAAGCTTACAACTGGGTTTTAGGACTGACCCTATTTTAGCTTTATTGACAGTACATCTCTTGTCGAGTTTTTTGGTTAGCGGTTATACATGCTGTTCATCGTTCGCTTGCTTTCTTCATTTTGACTGGCTTATTCTCTGTAAGAAGTAGGCAACATCGTCATAAATTAAACAAACAAACTTCTAAAAGCAAAAACGAAATCTATAAACGATCATAACCATTATATGTTTACCTAACAGCCCTGTAAAATCGCACAATTTAAATTGGTGAATAAAGTGCTATAAAGCAATTATAAAGCTTTATTTTATCTCTTCAAAATAACCTTTAGCGTTTATGCGATAGTATCTGTTACGAAAGTCAATCAACCCTTTATCACGTTTTTCACCATGAAGACATAATACTTGGTTGGCCAGCCATCTATAACTTATACGTTGATAGTCGGCCTTACTCTCGTTTTCGGCTCCCCAATCATCCCACACATAATGTACGCACAAACGTTGCTTTTGGGCATCTACAACACCATGGTGAGCAATGCACATTTCCCAATACTCAGTGTCACCATATTCATAAAGAAGGATGAAGAGGTCGAACCCATTATAGCTAGGTAAGCTAGCTATACCACCTGCGTGCGAATCAAAGTACTCACTAAAAGGGATGTGTTTGCCATTGAGAATGATTGTCTTTAGTTTATTTGGTATTTTATCAGTTATTTCATTAGGTAAACCGTCATCATCAGCCGATATTCTTGTAGTATCAATATCTTTATTTGCGATATCTGCATCCTTACCCTTGAAGAAATCAACTATAGGCTTACCCGTGTTCTGAAAGTTGATGTTATCAATACTATCGCTAGAGGTTTGTGTAGTTATGACAAGTTGTTGTGCTTTTGACAGGTTATGCTTATTTTCTGACCGAGTATCAACCTTACTGTTATTTGATTTCTCGATCTTGCAGCCCAAAAACGTAAAAACAATGTACGTATATAAAAAGAGCAATATTATTTTTTTCATGATAATTTTATTGTGACTGTTTAGAAAAGAAGGCTTTATAATAGTTAAAATCCCATTGAAAGGGAATTTTCAATGGGATTTCAAACACAGTAGTGGCATGTTCTTACGAGCATGTTGCAGTTGTATGCAATTATTTCTTCACTGGAGCTGTAGTAGGATCAGTGGTAGCAGGAGCATTTGTTCCTTGTGACCCAGCGCCAAATCCAGGAGTAGTGTTGGGGTTAGTGGTTTGTGTCTCAGTAGCTGCCTTTTCAAGAACACTGTTTTCTGCAGTAGATTTAGGCGCAACGTAAGCACAAACTACGCTAAATACTACCATGGCAATAGCCAAACCCCATGTGGTTTTCTCAACTACATCAGTAGTTTTGCGTACACCCATGATAGAGTTAGAAGAAGAGAATTGCGACGAAAGGCCACCACCTTTCGACTCTTGAATGAGTACAATGGCAATCATCAGCACTGCTGCAATGCAGATAAGAACCACAAAAAGAGTGTAAATCATTGTTTTATTTGTTTATATTATTTATTTTTATTACTTATCTATGACACTATTCACGTTCAACAATTAACAGTGAAGCAACTAGAATTACTACAATGAGAATTACGGCAAACATACACTATTTATTGTTATTGTTAATAATTAGTTTCTCTAAGAAACGTATTTGGTCTGCAAAGTAAACATTTTTTTTTGGATAATTCAAATTTAAACGCCTAATAATTTCAAGTGCCTTCTCAAATTTTCCTTGTCTAATGTAAATCTTTGCCAGTGTTTCTGTAAAATATCCGTCCGTTCCTTGTGCTGTTTCAGTCGATGTATTGTCATCTACAACAGGCATAAATTCAGGTTCGTCTTTTAGTTGCATCTTACCACCTTCATTATAAATGAAGTTGTCTATTAGTGTTTGCCCTTTGAGTTGTGGTGTATCTTGTTGCACTTCCTGTTCTTCGCTTTCTACTTCAATCAAGTAAGATACATAGTCGATCGCTGCATCTGCAGGAGTGGGTTTGCGGTGCGGTTTCTGTGTTTCTTGTGTTTTATCCACCGGAAGCGAATCCAAGAAATTGTCGATAAGCGATATTGTTCTGCTTTCGTTGCCGTCAGTCTGCTGTATCTGTTTTGTTCGACGTTCTTCAGTTTTTAGCTTGTAGTGCGATGCCTCAATCATTTCGAACACGACATTGCGATTGGTGAGGTACACGGAGGCCCGTTTTAGTTCCTCATCAAATGTTGGATCGTGCAATATATACAAGTTTTGCAACATCATCAACCTTGCAGGCTGGTAATAAGGATGGAGCGCAACAATGCTCCGGAGATCGTAAAGCGTCTCCTTATCTAGCAGTTCGGGGTGATTGACAAGTTGTGTTAAGTTCATTGTTTGTGCTGTTTGTTCCATGGTTATTACCAATTAGCTACAGTAGCATTGAATATTTGGTCAGTCAAATCTTTAATCATTTCTCTTACCAAACGTTCTTGAACCACATTCAAAGACAAAGTTGTTTCGTAAGTGGCGCTAGCGGTGAACTGACGTTCAAAGTTTTCTTTGGGATTTTTGGTATTGGTAAATCTCACGTTAACAGTTATCGACAGTTCGGTTTGGGCCGAATATCCTTCGCTTGACACCGACTTATTTCGTTGTGTATACTGCAAAATTTCGCCTTCTACGCGCATGTCGCCATTGCGTTTAACTTGTGTTAGACGAGTGTGGTTGGCATAAATGTCCTTCAGTTGATTGTTGAACATTGGCGCCATTGGTCCCCAAACATAGCTGCTTCTGTTAGGAAATTCAGCTATTTGTATGGTTTTCGTTTTGCTATAGTCAATACTTGCTCCGTTAAACTTGTAAGAAACAGAGCATGCCCACAGCACACAAGTGCCGAGGACGAGTGTTATTGCCAGCCTATTTGCTGTTTTCCAATCCATACTGCTTTATTCTCCTATACAATGTTCGGTCTGATATGCCAAGTTCGATGGCTGCTTTTTTTCTGTTACCACCATTACGTTCGAGCGCCTTTTCCACCATTTGTCTTCCCAAATCGTTAAGGTTCAGGCTTTCAGTTTCTGCCTCGTTTATCTCTTCTGCTTCGACAAAGCCGTTTGTGTGGGGGGCTTGTGGTGTGGACTGAATAGCTGGTAGTGTGTGGCTTGCATCATAGTTTTGCGGGTTAAGTGTGGCAAGAGGCGATGCATATCCTGGCAATTCTGCGCCGAGAGCTGCGCTATCGTCAAGCCGTTTTCTTAGTCCCGATACTTCTCTACGCAAGTCGCTTACATTACCACGAAGCTCATAGAGTATCTTATAAAGCACTTCGCGTTCGCTTTCATACGAGTGTGTTCCCCCTGTAGATAGCGGAGCAAGCTGTGTGCTCTCAGGGTCTTGGGGGATAAACTTTTGTAATAGCGCAGCATCAATATCTCGTTCACGACTTAATATTGATATTTGTTCGGTTATATTCTTAAGTTGTCGAACGTTTCCAGGCCATTTGTACTTTAGCATTAGGGCCTTAGCGTCTTCAGTTAAAGATATTCTAGGTAACTTATACTTCTCTGCCATCTGCATGGCAAATAGTCTAAAGAGCAGAATAATATCATTACCACGGTCTCGAAGTGGTGGCATTTGAATGGGGATAGTGTTCAAGCGATAGAACAAATCTTCTCTAAATCGTCCCTCGCTGATGGCTTTTCGCATGTTAACGTTTGTGGCTGCAACAATGCGAACATTAGTTTTCATAATTTTTTGCCCACCCACGCGGATGTATTCGCCAGTTTCGAGTACACGAAGAAGTCTTGCTTGCGTAGCCATGGGTAGTTCTCCCACCTCGTCAAGAAATATTGTTCCATTGTTGGCAACACCAAAATATCCTTCGCTTTCACCGATGGCACCTGTGAATGAGCCTTTTTCGTGTCCAAAAAGTTCGCTATCTATTGTGCCCTCGGGTATCGATCCACAGTTGATGGCAAAGTATTTCTCTCGCTTTCGAGGAGAATTATCGTGAATAACGCGTGGGATTATTTCTTTTCCCACACCGCTTTCGCCTATGATTAGTACAGACAAATCTGTAGGCGCAACCTGCATAGCCACGTCTAAAGCATGATTTAAGGCATCGCAGTTGCCCACAATGTTATACCTTTGTTTTATCTTTTGTAGTTCCGTCGTATTCATAGGGATGACAAAGTTACAAAAAATAGCCGAACAAAGGGCACAAAAATGGAAGATTAACGATTTTCGGCATGAATGCTTTTATGTTATATATCTGTTGATTTGTTTATATTTTGATTATTAACTGCATTATTTTTGCTATTGACATGCAAATAGTTTGTTTTGTATTTTTTGAGAGATATCTGTTAAAGAGGTCACCTTCAATAGGTTATCTTTCGATCGAATGCGTTATTATCTCTTATCAGGCGTTTCAGCACTAGGAGTTGAACTATCGAACTTAATAAGAAGTAACCCCAGCCCCGTAAATATCAATTCTCTGATGCGTACAATGAGTGCCACGAAAATTCCAGAACTCGAGGCAATCCCCAAACCCGAAGCCGACATAAGGAAGCCTCCTTCGCGCCCCCCTAGTTGCAGAGGAATGAAGAAAAGCAAATTGGCAAACAGACTAGTGAAGGCCAATATCAATATGCATTGTATGTAATTCACATCTGGCATGATAACCAACAGAATAAAATATATTTCTAATGCCGAGATTATTCTACAGCCTAACTCCAACAACACGGCTGAAACAAAAGTGCTTCGGCTTTGTTTGTGCAGCGCAGATATCTGCTGATCGATGTTGTCTAGTTGCGTTTTGTTTCTTTCGATGAAGCCCAAAGCCCAGCGTTTAACTAAAGGCACATGACTAAGTAAGCGCATGGCTCTAAAAGTAAGCCCCTTTTGGTAGCCCACCATGAAGAACCAGAGCCCTAAAAGACAAAACACAGTGCTTGCAAGCACAATGGTTAGATGGCCAGTAGTTAACGGTTGAGTGATAAAAAACAACACAATTGAAACGAGCCAAAACCAAAAATGGCTAAAGATGTGGGTCATTGCATAGAGAATTACAGACGAAGAAGCTCGTTCTGTACCGATCTTTGGCGCTATCGACATAATGCGATAGGGTTCACCACCCATAAGTCCGCCTGGCGTAGCATAATTTAATGCAAATCCCGAGACAGTAACTTTGTATAGCCACCAGAAATTAATTGGCTTGTTGTTATAGCCTTTTTGCGTTGCGTCTTGTTTCTGTCCTGCTTTGATAATGATGTACCATGCAGAAGTGTTAAGCACATATAATGCCATCCACAATGCCAAAACCGCAAAAAACCAATAACCAGTGTGCTGCAATCCGCGCCAAACCTCGGCATAATCAAGCTGTGTAAGCATAATGCCTAACAGCCCTAAGCCGAAGATGAAAAAGCCGTTTTGATATTTCTTCTTCATCTTTTATTATTTACTTGGCTGTTCTTCGTTGTTCTCTCGCTTTTTAGTTACGTTGAAACGAACCTTCTCGCTCTCGTCTCTTTTCTCGTGATAGAGTTTCTTCAGCGGGTTTTTATAGGGTTGATCGTAAGCAATTCTATTTCTGTAAACATCAATGGCCAGGTAGATAGCATGCCTTAAAGCCAATTCGCTGGCAACGCCTTGACCTGCTTGTGGGGCTAAAGCCTCGTCATCGGTTGATGTTACAACAGCCGAGAGTCCTGTTACAAACCTCACACCTCCATCATAAGAGAGGGTTTTAAAAGGTGTCATGGCCTGGTCGTGATTCATGGCTACCACGGCATCAAAGGTGTCGAATGTTCTATCTTCGAAAAAATGCTCGGCCTGATAAAGACCAAAAGCTGCAATTCCATCATCTATTAGCTGTTTGATTGCAGGTGAAATCACCTCTTGTTCTTCTTTACCAGACGCGTCTTCCAATGCGGGATTGAGCGCCAAAACAGCAATTCGAGGAATAGAAATCATGAAGTCGCGTCGCAATGATTGATGTAACAACTTCACAGTTTGTTCTATTTTCTCTTTAGTTACCTCACGTTCAACATCTCTTAAGGCCAAATCTCCAGAAACTGTAGTGATGCGCAGACATTCATTGAGCGCCATTTCAAGCACTTCGTCAGTGTTTCCCAGTTGCTTGGCAATGTATTGTGCTAAGCCGCTTCCTTTTTCTAGTGTGTTAGAAAAATATTTTTCGTTTATTGGTGCATTAACAATTGCGCACACCATGCCCCCTTTATAGTCGTCAATTGCTTTGTCTATAGCCTTACGTGATAATAAAGCGGTGGCGTCACTAGGCGTTGCGAACTCAATTTTTACATCTTCGTCGGTCACAGCCAACAAATTAATGCGTTCGGCTTTAGCATCTGCAGCATCTTGAATGATATTGAAATTCACATCCAAGTTTAAGGCCTTTTTATAATAAGCCGCAACTTTAGGCGACCCATATACAATGGGCGTGCAAAGTTCGAACATCTCTGGCGTGGCAAAAGTTTTAAAAATAAGTTCCATGCCGATACCATTAGCGTCGCCTTGTGTTATGGCAATACGAAGTTTATTGTCGTCCATACGTTTCTGCTTAGTTCTTTATTTATTGGTGTTTGCTGCTATCTTTTCTGCCCGCTATTTGTTTGGCGGTGCTAAGAAGTCCGCAAGCAGCGAAAATATCTTGTCCTCTACTGGCTCTAATGGTTGTAAACACGCCATGATTGGTGAGGTAATCTCTAAAGGTTTCCATGCGTTTCTCATCCGAATTCTTTAGATTAACATTGGGAATTTGATGAAAACGAATAAGATTAACTCTGCAGTCCAGTCCTTCTACCAACTTAACCAATTGTCGTGCATGCACAGGTGTGTCGTTGAAACCGCCAAACATGATGTATTCGAACGACAAGCGACGTTGGTGTGCGAAATCGTATTGTTTTAAAAGCTGTACAATATCCTCTATAGAAAGCCCTTTTTCTGCAGGCATAATGCTAGCTCGCTCTTCAGGAATAGGTGAATGCATGCTGACTGCTACATGGCAATCGCTCTCGTCTAGAAAACGTTTTAGCTTACCTTTTAGACCCACGCTACTCACCGTTATACGCTTAGGACTCCAGGCATAACCATAATCGGCCGTAAGAATCTGAGTTACTTTCAGCACATTATCAAGGTTATCCATTGGTTCTCCTTGACCCATAAACACAATATTTGTGAGCTTTTCTCGCTCGGGTAGGGCGTAAATTTGGTTAAGTATGTCGCTTGCCGTAAGATTCCCTTCAAATCCCTGCTTACCTGTTTGGCAGAACAAGCAGTTCATTTTGCATCCTACCTGGCACGATACACACAACGTAGCACGATCACGGTCGGGAATGTACACAGTTTCCACAAACTTACCGTTTGCTGTTGGGAAGAGATATTTGATGGTTCCGTCTTTAGAATATTGTGCATCGATAAACTTCGAAGCACCTATATCATAACGCTCAGCTAACCGTTCACGGTTAGCTTTCGAGATATTGGTCATCTCGTCTATAGTTTCCACATGTTTATCGTAGAGCCAAACGGCCATTTGTTTACCAGCAAATGCAGGCAAACCGTTGTCTACGGCAATGGTCTTGAGTTCGTCTAGCGTGTGCCCTAGAAGTGGAATCTTGTGGTTATCCATTTATAGTTTGGTGTATAATATGCAGTAATAATTGAAAATTTTCCATGCAAAGTTACTACATTTTATTGGGATTAGCATGTGGTATAGCTCGTTTTCTTGCCATCTATATCATGCTTACGAGGCTACAGTTTAGCTTTGAAATCAGTCTTTAATACTATAGCGTATTGGGTTTCTGCTCCAACCAGTGGTCGATTAATTTGCGAGCAAGACTTAGTTTCTCAGGTATTTGTGGCAGATGGTCACGATGAAACCATCCTCCAGCCGACAGTTCTTCTTCTTGTAGGTGAAGTTTTCCTGCTTTGTATCGGGCCGTAAATCCAATCATTAAACCAATAGGGTAGGGCCAAGGCTGACTATCAAAGTAACGAAGTTCTTCTATTTCCAATGCTGTTTCTTCTCTAACTTCACGCACAACAGCCTCTTCTAGCGATTCTCCCGTCTCTACAAAACCTGCAATCAAACCATAGAAATTGCTTTTGAAGTTTTTGGCATGCACCAACAACACTTCGTCGCCTTTATAAATAAGCACTATTATAGCCGTGGCTAGCTGTGGCCACACTTCGTTTGCACAATGTGTACAGCATTTAGATATATTGGTGTGCAACTTCATCGGAGCCCCACAGACGCCACAATATTGACTATGCGCATCCCAATAGTTTATCTCGCGACACTTTCCTGCTAGAAGATAATATTTATTAGGAAGTTTATAATACGACTGTCTTAGGTCGCAATATACGTGTTTTAGGGGTAATTGTGTTGAAGAATCCACCGAATATGTCTTTACAGGTATTCCTTCTTCCGTAGGTTCCATCTCATTAACTTGTTGCCCTTCATTAATAAATGTTGGAGGATTGTCAGACAACGGGATAGTGAATAGGTCGTTACCTAGCTGCTCAAGCAGCAATTCCGACTCTTTAAATACAAACCACAGGCTTTTCATTGGCGTTTAGTTTATGAGTAAAATGTAATTCCAGTACCGAGTTGTGTAACTTTTATAAAAGGTTTTCTGCTATTTGCAAATTATTAAAATATAGTATTTGAAGCATAGCTTGATAACAACTCTGCTTATAGACATTCAAATGGATGAGTTTCTAATTTTACACCTTATATAATATAGTCTACTAAAATCAAAAACTCATCCACTCAAGTCGCTCACAATGTGGAGGGTTAGTTACCAAAAATTAGTTTCTTATCGCGCTCAATTGCTGGCTTTGTCCACTCTTCTGGCACAAACTTCCAATTGTTATGTGCCTGTGGGTTCATCACCCCAGCATCTTCAATCAACTTCATGAGGTAATAACGTTGGTCTTTTTCGCTCTCAAACACAATTCTACTTTTCAGTTCAGAGCGTGGAATACCTGCGCCTTTAGTTAGCAATTCACCTCCACCATTACCACGATAGCTGTTCATGGCCACCTTATACCAACGATTTTCGTCGAATGGTGTTCCGTCTGCCATACTTAAAATTCTCACCTTTTGGCCATCTGGCTTAGTTACATCCACCTCATATATAATGCCTGCAGCACTATCAAAGTTAAATGCAAGATTTTTAAAACCAAAGCGTTGACGGTCTTGTTTAGCCCATTCGCTTAGTTGCATGATGTTGTCTTCAGGCGATTTCATGGTGTTGACCCAAAGGTCGTAACTCATTTCTAGGTGATTGCGTATTTCTTTGCCCGTCATTTTGAGCACATAAATTTGGTTTTCGTACTTATAAAGGTTGAACATATCACTCACATATACGTCTCCCTTATTAATGCGTGTGTCAAATGATAATGGTGCATTAAACGAAACGTCTGCTCCTGTTATCTTTAACTGCAGGTCGTGGATAAAATCCGTGAAGGCAGCGCTACCAAAATAGCAGTCACGAGTGTAAATTGTGTTTTCAAACTTGCCAATCTTGCGGTTTACAAAGGCATTTACACTGTCGATGTCGACTTTAAAATGCGCCATGTATTTTTCATCAATAGGCTGCGCTGTAATATCTATCACATCACCAGTTATCTTTTTACTCACCACCTTACCTTTAGACTTGCGTATGTCAATTGTGGCATCACTCACCAGATAGGCATCGCACGAGGGGTCAAGACATAGTACATCTTTACCAGCATTGTTTTTAATCCATCCCGAAAAACGAGTGTGGTCGTGCCCAAAAAGCACGATATCGAAGCCATCAACCTCGCGAGCCACCGTCAGCGAAGCATCCTCATCGTACTCAGGAGTATGTATTCCACCTTCCTTTCCGCTATGAAATAATCCTATTATCACGTCTGGCTTTTCCTTCGTTTGGATATGTTTCATCCAGTATTTTGCCGATGTTACCATGTTGTCAAATCGCAGACCACTCCATAAACTTTCTTTAAGCCAGTTTGGTATTGCAGGAGTAAGCATACCCAACACTGCCACTTTAACACCATCGCGCTTGATAATGGTGTAAGGATGAACGTATGGTTTGTTTGTGCGCGTTTCTATAATGTTGGCTCCAAGACTAGGGCATTTCACCTCTTTTATCCATTTGTCGTAAACAGGATGTCCCGTTTCAATATCATGGTTGCCAATAGTTTGCGCATCATATTTTAAGTAATTAATTACTGATGCGGCCAAATTAGGCATTGTGGGCTTTACAAAGTTGCAATAATAGCATGTGGGTTGTCCCTGCAAAATATCTCCATTGTCAAGCAAAATAACATTCTTGCCATATTTCTTGCGCATTTCGTTAACGTATGTACTCACTCTAGCCAACGATCCTTTTCGGTCGCGACGATTGATAAAATCATAAGGAAAGAAGCTTCCATGCACATCACTTGTTTGTATAACCTTGATTTGCACTGCTTGAGCATGGGTATATTGGGAAAGACTTAAACCTGTTAAGAGCATAAATATTATTTTTCTCATCTGTTTAATCATTTAATAGCCGAAATGCAAAAGTACAAAATCTTATGGTAATATCCCACTGAACCAACGTAAATGTTTATGAGTAATAGCAAATTCTGCTTTTGGTGATGCATCACGTAATTATTCAGCAGCGTTTTTATGTTCCTTCCACTTATAAAAATAACGATTTTATTGATAATACTTCTTCACATACACCTTTACGTTCTCATATTCTCCTAATATAATGTAATTAGGTGTGCATTGAACAATTAGTTAGTAGAATGAAACCAACTAACTTTGACTGTTGACAAATCCTTAAACTACAACCGATAGGCATTAACCGTAATTTTGCTTAATGCTTGTTTGCGCAAACGTGTTAGTTCTTTGTATCATAAACAGAAAAGATATTGCAATTTTACTCACGCACATTTTCAATATCTTACTTTGTTCTAAAATTCATAAAAAAGCGGAAATTTCTCCATAAAAATTAACATATATGAAATAAAAGCCAAGTTTTTAGATGTTAATTTTATATTTGTTAGCAATTAATTTGCATTATAAATAAAAAATTAGTAAATTCGCATCGGTAAATCAATAAATTAGAAACGACGTGAAATTAATGTCCATTATACTCATGCTTTGCTCGGTTCTGTTCGTAGGCTGCGAATGGAAGATGTGGCGTAACATGAATGGTGATTATGGCGAATGCATTAAAGTGCAACGCTATGACCGCTTGGAAAGTCGTTATCTTACCACAGGAGACTACTCGGCACTGCAGCAAATGAACACCGATTACCCCACCGAAACTCGCACACTAATAGAAAAGGTGCTGCAATTGGGAACAATCGAAGACTCTGAAATTCATCATCGATTCTTGCATTACTATCAAGACACCACCCTTCAAAGACTGATAATTGATGTAGAAGCAGAATTTAGCAATATAAATGATATCAACGAGCAGTTCTGTCGCGCTTTCGGACGACTTAGCAAATGGTTCCCTAACCTTCCACAACCCAAGATTTACACACAAATTAGTTCTTTTGATCAAAGCATAATTGTTGGAAATGGCACTATTGGTGTGTCGCTAGACAAGTACATGGGCGAAGACTACGCCTTGTACAAACGCTTTTATACACCTGAGCAAACCAAAACAATGTATCGCGGATACATTGTTCCCGATGCCTTAAGCTTTTATTTGTTGGCGCAATACTCATTAGATAATTACGACACTCGTTCTCAAATGGAAAGCGATTTACACATGGCCAAAATATGGTGGGTGGTAAACAAGGCCACTGCAAAGGAGAGTTATAAAAACTGGTTTGTTGATTGTGTTGACAAGTATATGCGTTCTCATCCTGAAATTTCTTATGAAGAACTGATTTCTAGCGATAATTATAAAGACATGATACCTTGAGTAATCTTTTCTTTTTCCATCTTACGAACCAAAAGATTTGTGAACTCATAATTTTTAAGTCCCCATTTGGGAGCTATAAGTAGCCCTTCTGGCGACTGACTTACAAACCTTTCTAACACAAGGTCTTTGCGAAGCCGTTTAACATATTCGCAAATTACATCTAAATATTCGTCAACAGTGTACAGATGAAAGGGCTGTTCCAAATAAGTTTTGGCTAATAATGTTCCTCGAATTATCTGCATCTGGTGGATTTTCAAGATATCAATGGGCAGACTAGACATGATGCTAGCCTGTCTTATACTTTCTTTTGCATCTTCTCCAGGTAGTCCAATGATAACATGTGCACCTGTTTTTATTCCCCGTTGATGTGTGCGTTCTATAGTATCTTTACTACATTCAAACGTGTGTCCTCGTTTAACACGTTCTAATGTATTGTTATTGGCACTTTCAACCCCGTATTCCACAATCAGAAATGTATGCTTGTTAAGCTCTTCTAGGTAGTTAAGCAAGGCATCTGGCATACAGTCGGGGCGTGTACCAATAACCAACCCCACCACATCTTCTACCATTAAAGCCTCTTCGTACATAGCCTTTAGTCGGTCAATGGTGTCGTATGTGCTGGTATAAGCCTGAAAATAAGCTAGATATTTCATATTAGGATACTTGCGTGCAAAAAACTTTTTGCCTGCATCCAGCTGTTTACTCACCTGCTCTTGTGGTTCACAATACGCAGGGTTAAAGCTTCGATTGTTGCAATAAGTGCACCCTCCAAAGCCAGTATGGCCATCGCGCGTGGGACAAGTAAAACCTGCATTAACCGACAGTTTTTGTACTTTATAGGGGAATTGCTGTCGCATCCAGTTCCCAAAATCGTTGTATGGTAATTGCATTGTTTGTTATTTGTATTGATGGGCACAACAATTGCCCACTTTTGGTTTGCAAAAGTACAGATTTTTAATTATCTTTGTCCGCAATTACGACTAAAAACATTCAATCATGAAAAAAGTGATCATATCGTGTATGGCATTTCTTTTGTCAGTGGCGAGTGCGTCTGCTGAAGGCAACCTCGACTTAAAACAGGTTACCGACAGAACTTACTCGCCCGAATACATCACCGGAATTAAGCCCATAGAAGGCAGCGACCTCTATGCACGTATTAGTGATGACGGGCAACGCATCGTGCGATACTCGTTTAAAACAGGCAAGCAGGTAGACGTTTTGTTCGACGTGAACAACACGCAAGGACAAAAAGTAAAGTCGTTCGACAGCTATATCCTCTCGCCAGACGGTACACACATCCTTATATGCACCAACTCTAAGAAGATATATAGGCGTACCTTTAAGGCCACTTATTATATTTACACCGTGGCATCGCGTCGACTTGACAAGCTTTCTGATGGCGGACCACAACAAAATCCCACTTGGTCACCCGATAGTAAGCAAGTGGCTTTTGTTCGCGACAACAATATTTTTCTTGTTAAACTGCTCTATGATAATGCTGAAAGTCAGGTTACCAAAGACGGGAAACTGAACGAAGTAATAAACGGTGTGCCCGACTGGGTGAATGAAGAGGAATTTGGAACCAGTAGCTCATTGGTATTTAATGCCGATGGAACTATGATTTGCTGGGTGAAGTACGATGAAAAAGATGTAAAAATGTTTTCGTTGCAAATGTATATGGGACAAAAACCTGCACTCAACGAAAACGAAACTTACCCTTCACTCTTCTCGTATAAATACCCCAAAGCAGGAGAAGACAATGCTAAAGTGTCGGTTTGGAGCTACGACATCAAGTCACGACAGACAAGAAAACTCGATGTGCCACTTGATGCCGATGGCTATATACCACGCATTAAAACCACAAAAAATGCAGACATGATTCTAGTTTATACAATGAATCGGCATCAAGATGTGCTGAACGTGTACACAGTGAACCCACGAAGCACAGTGGCTCAATTGCTTATTAGAGAGAAAAGCGATAAGTATGTTAAAGAAGAAGCTATCGAAAACATTACCGTTTACAACAACAGTATACTTCTTCCTAGTGACCGTGATGGGTATATGCATCTCTACCTTTACGACCTGGGTGGTAAGCAAATTCGTAAAATTGGAGACGGAAACTTTGACATTACCCAGGTTTATGGTTATGACGAACAAACAGGTGACGTGTTTTACCAAGCTGCCGTGCCCACAGCGCACGACAGACAGGTGTTTGTAAATCGCAAAAATGGTAAGACAGAATGCCTAACCAAACAAGAAGGATGGAATAGCGCCATCTTCTCGGGCGACCTAAAGTATTTTATTAACACATGGAGTAATGCTACCACACCTTACGTGTTTACACTTTGCGATGCGCGTGGCAAACTTATTTCGACCTTGCTAGATAATAAAAAACTTGCTGACAAATACAAGCAAGAAGGTTTTGCACGTCCCGAATTCTTCTCGTTTACCACTAACGATGGCGTGAAACTAGACGGATGGATGGTGAAGCCCACCAACTTCTCTCCCTCGAAAAAGTATCCTGTTATCATGTTCCAATATAGCGGACCAGGAAGTCAGCAGGTTGTAAACTCATGGAGTGTTGGTTCTATGGGGCAAGGTGCACTTTTTGATTGCTATCTTGCACAGCAAGGCTTCATCGTTGTATGTGTAGACGGACGTGGAACTGGCGGAAGAGGCTCGGCTTTTGAAAAGTCTACCTATCTCCAATTGGGAAAATTAGAGTCGCAAGACCAAGTGGCAACTGCACGTTATCTTGCATCTTTGCCTTATGTTGATGGCAATAACATCGGCATATGGGGATGGAGCTTCGGTGGATTTAACACGCTTATGAGTATGAGCACTGGTGACAAAGCCTTCAAAGCTGGCGTTTCGGTGGCTCCTCCTACATCTTTCCGCTATTACGACACCATCTATACGGAGAGATATATGCGTACTCCCAAAGAAAATGGCAAGGGATACGACGACAACGCTATGACGCGCGCACATAATCTGCATGGTGCTCTGCTCATCTGTCATGGCTTGGCTGATGACAATGTACATCCCCAAAACACTTTTGAATACGCTGAATCGCTGGTGCAAGCTGATAAAGACTTTAAAGAACTATATTATACCAATCGCAATCATAGCATTTATGGAGGCAACACGCGTAACCACTTGTTACGCCAAATCACAAACTTCTTTAAAGACAATTTGAAGTAAAAGGGTTTATTAGTTGATAAACAGAGTCCCAACCCCATTCTTTTCGAAGGGTTTGGGACTTTTCTATTTAATAGAACGTCCTTCTAGACGAAATACATGCCTTAACTAGTTCTCTTACTAATCTACCTGCTATAGTTTTCAGTTGCCTATCTGCCTTAAGAGCTTTCTTACGATTCTTGGGATGATTACGAAAACGTTGGG
>NZ_CALKQY010000004.1:0-61363 GCF_937990675.1 Hoylesella shahii
TAGATTACCAGCCACATATTACCCCAAGGATAAGCGGGCCCGACATATTAACAGGTGGAGCGTTTGGGCCGGAGGCCTCGATTATATGTGTGGCGTTAGGGATTGTCCTCTCTATCGTTTACACTGTGCTGTATATCAAGAAGTATCTCTACCCGATATAACCTATCCGCGAAATAAAATTAGGGGCTAAAATTCTTGTTGGAATTTAGCCCTTTTGTTATTTTTGTGTCTCTACAAACCCTCAATAACATGGCCAATACCACACTTTGTACCAGACCATAATAATTCTTTGTCTGGCTTTATTGCAACTTAAAGATGGATGGCACACATGGGATGTAAAATATTTAGTAGAAAATTTAACTTTATAGAGGCTTTCTTCTTCACCAACAGCCCACTCAACCGCAAATAATCGATTCTCGCGGAGGTTTCGCTGGATGAAAAACTGAACTGTGGGGCTTACGACGAAGAGGCGTGTTTTTGGCGAATTAAACCGTGTTTTGAGCGAATTTTCGAGCTATTTGTAGCAAAATAGCGTGCAATATGCAGCAAAACGCAGTGCTAACTCCTACTAAACGCAGTGCTAACTCGTGCTAAACGCAGTGCTAACTCCTACTAAACGCAAGGCCAAATGATGCAAAATGCAAGTCTTATTGCTACTATTTGCTGTTTTTGGAGAAGTTGATAACCGTAGAATGGATGAAAAAAATTGGCCTTTTGGGGCAAAAACAACCTAAAAAAGTAGGTTTTTAGCCACTAAATGCCGCTTCTGTGGCCGGCAAAAATCGTGAGCAACGAGGTAAATAGAAAGGCTAAATGGTGCAAAATGCCGATTTTTGGCGCAAAACGAACGTGAAAATAATGTGCTAGGGGATGAAAATGGGGCGAAAAGCATGCTTTTTAGCATGTGTTTTCGCTAGAAGAGGTTGCTTTGGAGAGTACATTTTGTAAAATATAATTACCATTTTTAACAAATAAGAAATAAGGTTATCCGTTTAACAAAACGCGCGCCATGCACCACTATTTGGGTTTAAGTGCAAGAACATTCTGCAAGGTTAATGCGCTATTGTGGCCTTTCCTCTCTCCCAATTTGCACTTAACGGCGCACCCTCTTGCAATAAGCTCGCTTGTAATTACTACTAATACCGATAAACGCAAAGCGAATAAAGGCTGTTCCATGGTGGTTAATAATTATTAAGCCAAGAAACATCCAGCCTACAAATATTTGCATTTTAGCCCACTTAATTATATCTTTGAAGCCAAAAAGTAATCATTAAGGGCATTTTGCCAACATTACCTAAACAAAAAATACGAGAATTATAGCACAGAGATTAACGAAGCATAAACGTGCAGCAACAAAATCAACTGGCTGATGCACTTGCTCGTTAACATGCTGGCATTGCGCAATAAGCGCAACCCAAACCGCCATAGCCCAAACCGCACAATATATACAAGCCAAACCGCACAATATATACAACCCATTAACCACAATCATTATGCAAAAATCAAACCAATTCGCCCTCATCCCCGTGATGTTCTGCTTCTTTGCCATGGGATTTGTAGACCTTGTGGGCATTGCTTCAAACTATGTTAAAGCCGATTTAAACCTGAGCAATTCGGCTGCCAATGTTTTTCCATCGCTTGTTTTCTTTTGGTTTCTCATCTTTGCCGTGCCTACAGGCATGCTTATGAATAAGATTGGCCGTAAAAAAACGGTACTTGTGTCGCTAGCCGTTACCGTGGCCAGCTTGCTGTTACCCCTCTTTGGCAATAGTTACGGGCTAATGTTGGTGTCGTTTTCGCTACTAGGTATTGGCAACGCTCTGATGCAAACCTCGCTCAACCCTCTTATCTCGAACCTCATCAGTAGCGAACGCTTTGCTGCAACACTCACTTTTGGGCAGTTTATCAAAGCCATCGCCTCGTTTATGGCTCCTATTATCGCTGCTTGGGGCGCAGCAGCCAGCATCCCACACTTTGGTTTGGGGTGGCGAGTGCTCTTCCCTATATACATGATTATTGGCGTATTGGCCACACTGATGCTCTCGGCAACGCCCATCGAAGAAGAACCGATGGCAGCAAAGCCCACCACTTTTACACAAACTATCAAGCTGCTGGGCACACCCATCGTACTGTTATCGTTTATCGGCATTATGTGCCACGTGGGAATTGATGTGGGTGTAAACACACATGCCCCCAAAATACTTGAAGAACGCCTCAACCTAAGTCTTGAAGAGAGTGGTTTCTCCACCAGTCTTTACTTTATATTCCGCACCCTGGGCTGCCTTAGTGGCTCGTACATTCTGACCAAGTTTAATAAGCGCAGCTTCTTTTACATCTCCGTATGCATGATGGCGCTGTCTATGCTAGGCTTAGCCCTAGGCACTAGTAAGGCCGTGTTGTATGTGGCCATCGCGTTAGTGGGTTTTGGCAACTCCAACATCTTCTCGTTGGTGTTCTCGCAAGCCGTTCTATCGTTGCCCAACAAGAAAAACGAAGTGTCGGGACTAATGATTATGGGACTATTTGGTGGAACAATCTTCCCGCTCGTAATGGGTCCGGCCAGTGATGCCGTTGGACAATGGGGCGCTGTTGTGGTAATGGCCTGCGGAGTGCTTTATCTGTTCACCTACGGCAAAAAAGTAACAGGGATATAAACAAAAACAAAAATAACTTTAAGCAACATACATATATGAAAAGATTTATCGTAGGATTGGGTGAAGCGCTATGGGATGTGCTGCCCGAAGGAAAGAAAATTGGTGGCGCTCCAGCTAACTTTGCCTACCATGCCGCCCAATACGGACTAGACACCTTGGCCATTAGCGCACTAGGCAATGACGCTTTGGGCGACGAAATAGCGCAAAAGTTTGCCGAGAAAAATCTCAACGTGATGATGCCACGCGTGCCTTTCCCAACAGGAACAGTGCAAGTGGAACTTGATGCGCAAGGAGTTCCCACATACGACATCAAAGAAGACGTGGCCTGGGACAACATACCCTTTACCCCCGAAATGGAAGAAGTGGCGCGCAACTGCCGAGCAGTGTGCTGGGGTTCGCTGGCTCAACGCAACGACGTGAGCCGAAAAACCATCGCTAAGTTTCTTAAAGCCACGCCCAAAGACTGCATGAAGATTTTCGATATCAACCTGCGACAAAACTTTTACACCGAAGGTTTGCTGCTCGAATCGTTTAAACAATGCAATATCTTAAAGATTAACGACGAAGAACTGGTTACCATTGGCCGACTCTTTGGCTATCCCGGACTGGATATGACCAATAAATGCTGGCTCATCTTGGGTAAATACAACCTGGATGCGCTGATATTAACCTGCGGTGTTAATGGCAGTTACGTGTTTACACATGGAGCAATGTCGTATTTAGAAACACCAAAGGTGAACATTGCCGACACCGTTGGCGCTGGCGACTCGTTCACTGGCAGTTTCTGTGCAGCCTATCTCAGTGGACTCCCCATTAGCGAAGCCCACCGACTGGCCGTTGAAACCAGTGCTTACGTGTGTACACAAAATGGTGCTATGCCCACCATTCCCCAACATTTCGTAGAGCGCATAAACAAATAAACGCACCCTGCGCACCCTCTTACGCTGCACAACTTGCACTTAGGCCAATGTCTAAGGCCTGTTGTGCAGCTATTTTATTGGGAAAAACACAGTTGGTCAACACAGCTAACCCGCGAAAAGCAGCTACTTACCAACAACTTGCAGAACAAGACCTTATCTACATTGCCACAAAAAACAAAAACAAGGCGTCAAGATGCATTTTAACTAAATTAATTTGCATTTTATTTGCAAAACATTTATTTTTGCGAAATAAAATAATAAAACTACAAAACGCTTAACACAAAACAAATAAACAACTAAAGCCTAAAAGAAAAAGACCTGTAACCACGTGCACCAAAGCAAACTATAAGCTTAAGAAACCACAAGGAAACAGTCGCCATATCTATGCAAGCTCAACGAGCGAATTTCAAATTTAATACCTAAATGTATGACAGAACCGTTTAAGAAAAAGATGGACAACCCTACCTTTTCACAGCAAAAGGTTCGTTTCTGCCAGCTCATCATGGCAGCCATCGCCTGCCTGCTGCTCATTCCTCTTTCGGCTTTTGCCCAAAACAACAAAGATGCAGCACAACAAACCAACGCCACTAACAAAGGAATGCTATACCAAGGAGAGGTTATCGACGACGATAACCAACCGCTCGTGGGCGTATCGGTGGCCGACAAAGACGGTAAAGTGGTGGCCATGACCGATGCCAACGGACAATTCACAGCATGGTTGCCCACGGCCAACGCCACACTCTCGTTTAGCTATGTGAGCATGAAAAAGCAAAGTCTGCGCATGCAACCAGGTAAGCGATACACCGTGAGAATGCAAGCAGACGCACACCAACTGGGCGAAACGGTGGTTACGGGCATCTATACGCGTAAAAAAGAGAGCTTTACAGGATCGGCAGCATCGTATCGACAAGAAGAACTGAAGGCCATTGGCAACCAAAATATCTTGCAAAGTTTGTCGGCTCTCGACCCCTCGTTTGTGATTGCCGAAAACAATCTCGCCGGTTCTAACCCAAACGCCACAATGAAAGTGTCGATTAATGGCACAACAAGCATCAACGGCCTTTCTGATGCTTATGGCAACGACCCCGACAGGCCACTTTTCATCCTCGATGGCTTTGAAACAACACTCGAACGAATTTCAGACCTGAGCATGGACCGCGTGGAAAGCATCACTATTCTTAAAGATGCTGCGTCTACAGCCATCTATGGCTCGAAAGCTGCCAATGGAGTGATTGTTGTTGAAACCAAAAAACCCGAAGCTGGCAAGCTACATCTCACCTATAATGGCAACTTCCAAATGAGCTGGGCCGACCTAAGCGACTATAATCTGATGAACGCAAGCGAGAAACTGGAGTTTGAAAAGCGCTCAGGACACTACGGATTGCTCGACCATGAGGGCGAAATACTCAACGATGTGAACCGTGCCATCTATTATTCTAGGTACGAAAGGGTGGCAGCAGGCCTCAATTCGTATTGGATGAACGAACCCCTAAGACTGGGATTTGCACAAGACCACAGTTTTAATGCCGAAGGTGGCGATGCTGCTTTTCGCTACGGACTTACCTTTAGATATAAAGACAACAAGGGCGTAATGAAAAATTCGGGAC
Organism: Hoylesella shahii; assembly: GCF_937990675.1. Taxonomy (NCBI): domain Bacteria; kingdom Pseudomonadati; phylum Bacteroidota; class Bacteroidia; order Bacteroidales; family Prevotellaceae; genus Hoylesella; species Hoylesella shahii. Next base: position 5,182 of record NZ_CALKQY010000004.1, read on the forward strand.
GACAAAACATCGATGGAACATTGGTTTTGTCGTATCGCATCGACAAATTCAACTTCACCAACCAAACACACATCTATTATACAACCACTGATAACAACGTTGTGCCCTTCCGCGACTTTGTTTCGGCCAATCCCTATTATGCTAAACGCGATGAAAACGGCGAAGTGTATAAGGTTCTTGAAAGCTATCAAGGCGTAAACGGAATAACACAACACGTATATAACCCACTGTGGGACTTTAACCAAAAGAGTTTCGACCGAAGCAACGACCTCAATATCAACAACAACTTCAACGTGGAATATCAGCCTCTTGCAGGTTTGCGACTCACAGGAAGGTTTGGTTTTACGGCCGCAAGAGGCATGAGCGAGACCTTTAAATCGCCCTTCTCCTCGGGCTTCACAAGCACTCCCGAACTAAAACGAGGCTCTTACTCCAACCGCATCAACAACAACACCTCGTTTAATGGCAGCTTCATGGCTAGCTATGGTGGCATGTTGGGCGTTCACACCTATAATATTGTGGCGGGAGCACAAGCCTATGGGCGTAAGAACACAAGCGACTCGTACGCTGTACGCGGATATATCAACGACCAATTTTCTAACCCAAACTTCTCTAACGGCTATCCCGAAGGCGGAAAACCCTCGTCGAACATTGACAAAATGCGCTCGGCAAGCTTCTACATGAACGGCAACTACGCCTACGATATGCGCTATTTGATAGACTTTAACCTGCGTAGCGACGGTGCTTCGGTGTTCGGAGTAAACAACCCTTTCTCAACAACCTACTCGGTGGGTGTGGCCTGGAACATCCACAACGAACACTTCTTTAAAAAGAACAACATTGTAAACAACCTCAAACTGCGCTATACCTTTGGTAGGCCAGGCAACGACAACATCAGCGCTAAGCTGGCAAACAACGTGTACAACTACTACACAGCCAACACCAACCCCTTTGGATTGGCTGCCATCGTGTCGCAATGGGGCAACAAAGACCTGAAATGGAAACGCACACTAACCCATAACTTCGGACTTAATGCATTGCTACTCAACAACCGCTTGTCGCTTGTGGTTGACTATTCCATTAGAAAAGCCGACCCAGAACTCATTCCCGTTGAGCAACCCACATCAACTGGCGTGGAAACAATACCGATGAACATCGGTGCAACAGATAATCGCAGCTTCTCTATCGCACTGGGCTATGACGTTATTAGGCAAAAAGACCTTACTTGGCGCGTCACAGCCAACTTGCTGCACGCCACCACCACCTATTATAATATAGGCGACATACTAGAAAAGCTTAACGAGCAGGGCCGAGCCTCACAAAGTCTTACACGATATTACGACGGAGCCAGCACAACAGCCCTTTGGACCGTGAAATCACTAGGCATTGACCCAATGACAGGCAACGAACTATTTCTTAAACGCGATGGAACATACACCTACAAATGGAATGCTAACGAAGAAATGGTGTGCGGCGACACCACACCCGATGCACAAGGCAACCTTGGTACTACCATTCGTTGGAAAGGATTCTCGCTTGGACTTAACTTTTCGTATCGATTTGGAGCTCAAGCCACACTCAACACCCTGCTAACAAAGGTTGAAAACATCAGCGAAGCCGCCATTAAATATAACCAAGACCGACGCGCGCTGCACGATAGATGGAAACAACCAGGCGACAAAGCCAAGTTTAAACGCATCGACGACACCTCTACAACCAACATTTCTTCGAGATTCGTGGCCGACGACAACACCCTAGAATGCAATAGCATCAACCTGGGATACGAAAACACCACAGCACAATGGCTCAAAATGGTGGGTTTGAACGCTTTGTATTGTCGCATCTACGCCAACAACCTGTTCCGTCTTTCCACCATCAAGGAAGAACGCGGACTTGATTACCCCTTCTCCAGAAGCATTTCGGCTTCTATCGGTTTACGTTTCTAACCTCTAACAAACACAACGATGAATAAGCTTAAAACCATAACATACGCATTGCTATCTATTATCGCCACAATGGCCACTACTTCGTGCGCCGACTGGCTCAAGGTAGACTTGGAAGACTCTGTTCTCGAAGATAAACTCTACGAAAACAACGATGGATATTTCGCTGCACTCAATGGCGTGTACGCTAAAATGAACGAAACCTATGCCTCAACACTCACGATGGGTCATATTGATGTGATGGCACAATATTATAATGTGGCGAAAAACAGCGAACATGCCTACTTCCCTTTCGCTAATTATAAATATTCTGAAAACGAATTTAAAAGCATTTCGGACAACGTTTGGACCTCGCTTTACTTCTATATCGCCAACCTAAACACACTCATCGAGCATTGCGACGCCAGCGACTCGAAACTATCGCCCGTGTATAAACCCTACATTAAGGGCGAGGCACTGGCTCTTCGTGCCTTCTTCCACTTTGACTTGCTGCGACTTTATGGCCCTATCTACTCCACAAAAACCGAGAACAACAGCGCCATTCCCTACCAAGAAACCTCGTCGAAATCAATACAACCCATTCTCAACGCTAAACAAGTGGCCGAAAAAATCATGCGCGACCTTAACGAAGCTAGCCTTCTACTTAAAGACGACCGCATCATTAAAGAGGGCGTTATGAACGGCATGGCCGACGATCCCAACGAAAAAACCCTACTTAGATACCGACAATTCCGCCTTAACTATTATGCAATACAAGCTATGAAGGCCCGACTATATCTCTGGACGGGCGATAAAGCCAACGCTTTGGCCACAGCTAAAGGCATTATCGAAGAAAACAACAAACACAATACTTTTACTTGGATAGAAAAAAAGGCCGTTACCACTGGTAACAACCCCAATTACATTTTTTCTACCGAGGTAATGTTTGCGCTTTACAACAAATCGAGAGCCAAAACCTACGAAATGCTCTTTAGTCCTAAGGCCGACATGAAGAATACACTCTACTTTAAAGGCGAATCAACTGCTGAAGGCGACCTACTCTCCAAACTTACCTACTTCTACGACGACATGGGCGACCTAAGACGCAACAACACATGGACCGTGGAAGAGCTAACAGCTAACGGCCAAGGAGGAACAACAAGCAAACAAAAGTCAATTTGCTTGAAGAAATTCGCAGATACCAACGGTGACACCAACTTCAGATACATGCAACCGCTGATGCGATTAAGCGAAATCTACCTCATTGCAGCCGAATGTGCCACTACACCCGAAGAAGCTCTGCCCTTTATCAACGAACTACGCAAAGCACGCAACTGTGTAAACATGGAACTGCCTGCTACCGACGCCGAAAAAGCTGTTCAAAACATGGTTTGGCGCGAGTTTATGCGCGAAATGATTGGAGAAGGCCAATTATTTTTCTTCTATAAACGACATGCAGCCGAACAAATGATGTCGGGAACAGAGTTTGGCAAGTCTAACGCCTGGACTGGAACCGTCACTGCGCTCGAAGGCACCTACAAAATGGCACTCGACAACTACGTTTGGCCACTGCCCGAAGCCGTGGAAGCCAACAGAAGAGCTAAAAACTAAAATACGGAGGAACTGAAAATGAAAACAAAAATATATGCCTTGCTCGCACTGATAGTGACCACAACCTGGCTTTCTAGCTGCGAAAAAAAACTGATGGACTACGAAGGCAAAGATTGTTTGTACTTCGACGTGCGACGCGGACAACCGTGGATTGAAGAAAGTAAATGGGCACACTACAACTTTAGCGAGGTGGCATTCGGCAATATCACTGCCACCGATACCCTCCTTACGTTGAAAGTAAAGGCCACAGGCCACCTCAAAGACTTCGACCGGCCTTTTAACATCATCGTTGTGACCGACAGCACATCGGCCGAAGCAAACACCGAGTACGAACCACTGATGCCACAATACACCATCAAAGCCGGAGAAACGAGCACTGAAGTGAAGATAAAAATAAAGAAAACCGCACGCATGAATGGCGATACACTTAAAATTCAACTCGCCATCCAGCCCAACGAACACTTCAACTTGATGTTTAACAACTACGGCGACTATCCCGGAACCTACGCGTCAATGCCCGATAAAAAGTTTGGCCACAACCAAAATGCAGCCATTCACAACATCTTCGTCGACGATGTACTCACAAAACCCACGGGCTGGTATGGCTCAGAGTCGGGCGGTTACTTCGGAGTGTTCTCTCCAAAGAAGTATCGTTACATCATGATGGTTACCGGAACAGACATTAACGACTTTAAAACCATGGTGACAATGAGCTTCCCACGCGCCCAAGCCATTAGTCAAGAGGTGGCCAAACATTTGCTCGAAGCAGCACAAAAAGAGCAACCCATACTCGACGAAGACGGCACAATGATGTGGGTTTCGTATGTAAATATCCTTGGCGGAACGCGCGGTTGGGCGCAATTCACCAAACCAGAAGAATATTATAACAAATAAACCAGTTATGAAAAAGCATTGCATCATATATCTCTTGGCTGCCCTTTCGCTGGCTTCGTGCATAGACGACGAGGGCAACAACACCATGAACCCCATCAACAAAGCACAGATTGAGGGCATAAAAGATAAGTATTACATGGTGACAAACCTCGAAACACTGCAAATACCAGTAACCGTTACAGGCTCAATGTCGGGCAGTGACGTCAACAACTTCTCTTTTGAATGGTTCTTATGCAATGGTGCTGTGGAAGACAAATACCACGACCACCAAACCATCAGCCGTGAAAAAGACCTCTCGTTCCCCGTTAATGTGCCCCCTGGAGAGTACCGACTCTTCTTCAGAGTGAAGGACAAAAGCAACAACATGGTGTTTGAAAAACGCAGTGCCTTAAACGTGTTGAGCCCTTACGTGCGCGGATTTTACCTCTTTGGCGATAAAGAAGACGGCACCTGTGGCATCGACTTTATTAGCATGATGGAAGGAAGAGACACCTCTGTTGTAGAAAATCTCTTCGACAACACACAGGGAATAAAACACGCACAGCAACTCATCTTCATGGGACATAGCTACTCCACCGACCTCGAAGCCACATGGGCCATCACCAAAGATGGCGCTTATGCCCTAAATAGTTCGGCAAAAGAAAACAAAATCACCATCAACAACAACAAGCAAATAGACCATCTCATCTATCCTTCTATTGAGGGAACAACCAAACCTTACGTTGTTAGAGCACTGTTTCCACGGCCTAGTGGCAAAGACAACAATTGCCTCTCGGGCAGTTTTAGGTGCTTACTCACCGATAAAGATGCCTTCTGGTGCTCGCAAATGCCCTTGGGCGAAGCCTATGGCAACCCCTTTAACTGCTACGAAGCTGGATCTAACACCTTGGTACAGCTGTCGCCTTACGTGTTCTATCCTGCAAATAGCTCGTATATTCGCACGCTTGCCTTCTACGATAAAACCAATCATAAGTTCGTAAGACTTAATGGGGCATCGTATAGCGTAACCAATATTGCTGATTATAACCTACCCGCCGACCAGCCTTTTAATACCGACCAAACCACCTACTCGCCCGCTAGAGACCTTGTATATGGCGAAAACGGACTGGGAAACAACGGACAATCTTACGCCCTGATGAACGATGCCGATGGCCATTTTTTTGTCTATGCCTTCCGCATCACCAATTACAGCGCAGCGGGTATGAAGCGTTCGCTCGCTAGAGAGATAGACTTAACCGTGGCTTCGCACTTTGCCGAGGCTTCGCATTACACCTTCTACTCCAACCAACCCATTGTGCTCTATGCAGTTGGCAATAGCTTGTGGGCCTACAACTACAACACCAACAAGGCTAAAATGCTGAACGCCTACAACGGCGAAATTACTTATCTGGCCATGGAACACGACTCGGACGAGAACCCCGACGACGTTATCGTGGCCACCTATTCAGCAACAGAGAAAGGAATGGTTTATAAACACGAAATGAAAGACGACCCCAACGAGATTGCTTTCGTGCAAAAACGATATAAAACGAAGAGCTATCCTTGGAAAACCAACCTCAAAGTGAAAAGTATCACCTATCGCAATTGTCCCGATTAGGCACTCTCCACACGCCTTGCTCGCAATAACAAAAAAACCAAACAGGGCTGCTTCGCGAGCAAGGCACACCCATCCGTTGGTTCAACAACCATTTACTCTGCCACAAAAACAAGCATAACACCGAAGTAAATCCCCAAAAAATGAAACGCCACAACCCCTTTTTCGTCACCTTGCTGCTATGTGTCATGCCCCTATTGGGCACTGCACAAACCCAATTCCACAACCTTTCGCTCGACGATGCCATCAACCTAGCAAAGAAAGAAAACAAACTGGTGTTCATCGATTTCTACACCGACTGGTGCGGTCCGTGCAAAAACATGGCGCGACAGGTGTTTCCACAGAAGAAGGTGGGCGACTTCTTAAACACCAAATTCGTGTGCTTAAAGCTCAATGCAGAGAAAGAAGGTAAAGAACTGGCCACCAAATACAACGTAAAAGCATATCCCACATACGTGGTTTTAGACACCAACGCACAGCCACGAATGCATGCCAGCGGAGCGATGAACGCCGATGAATTTATCTATAAAGTGGAGATGGAAACCAATCCCAACAACGCACCCGAACGAATGAAGAGGCTTTACGATGCTGGCAAACACACACCCGAACTGATAAACAACTATGCCTTCTATCTACTTGGCCACCAACAAGAGGAAGAGGGGTTTAGAGTGGTGAACAATTATTTTAAAACGCTTGCACCAAAAGACAGGTTAAAGGCCGAAAACGCTTTTATCTTTACGCGCTACACGTTAAATCTGAACGACGAAAAAGGCCTATTTATGACCCAGAACCTCGACCGTTTTGACACCAAATCGCGGTCGCTTATCAAGGCTCGCACACAATTGCTCTTCCGCAATGCTGTATATCAATATTTTTCGGGTTACATGTGGAAAGAGAAAAAATATAACGAAACCGACTACCTACAACTAAAAAAGCAGATTGAAACGCTGCAATTGCACAAAGATTATCCCTATGCGCCGATGTTCGCCCTCATCGAAAGCAGAGTGAAAGACAATGATTTAACCTTCCTTTCGTGCTGCAATCGCGAGTATAACAATCTTGATGCCAACGACCGCACATTGTTAATACTCAATCTCACCCGTCTATTCGACACCCAAGACAAAGCCACACTCAAACAAATATCGGCCTTCATCCGTTCGCATTTGGCTGAAATGGATGCCAAAACCATCATCTACGCAGGCCAGATTTTGAGCGAAATAGAGCAGTAAAAGCCATTCTAGCCTTTATCGCAAACACACTTTCACGCGGTATCATCCGCCTTTCTTTGTTGCCTTAGACCTTGCTTTAGGCCAGAAGGATAATTATTGCGACCTCATTAAGCCCACGTTGAAAACCTCAACCACGTTGATTATTATCTGACGAAGAGGCAAAAGTAGCTTTCAAAATTCAGTATCTATATTTTACATCGCCAGAGTAACGAAAAGAAAAACACGCACTAGGCAATGTGAAACAAACACATAAAAACAAAAGCACTTAACACAAAAAAATAAACAAAAAGAGAAAAAATTATCACTGTTTGTGTACCTTTGCATAAAACGCTATTGTCATGGCTGTATATAACACCAAGAACATCACTAATCTATACTGGGCTTGCAACGAAGGATTCAAAGTGGGCCGCGACCCAATGGGAATACAAAACTGCTCCATCACATTGTATGGGCAACTACTTCCTGGTATGACTAACCAAACAGGACATATCAGATACTACAGTTTTTATTGTTGGCTTCTATCCGAATATAACAACGACCGCCGTGTAGCGAAGAAATACAATGTAGATCAACGCAATTTTATTAGGAGAGCCGAACTTATTATGGCGTTCGTTATGAGTGGTCAAAATCAAAATGCTGTTGCAGGGTCATTATTTGTTAACCAAAAAAGATACAATACAGACCGAAAAGGACATTACTTAATAAGTGAGGGCGCAGACTATGAACAAAACAACAAGTATTGGACGTACTCCACAGGTGCATTTGGCCAATATTATCTTGGACAACTAATTTACCTACAATTGGTTAAAGTAAAAGACAACTGGTTTTACACCAGTAGTAAAGGCAAAGAACTAGCTCACGCTTTTTGCGAAAATATTCCAGAAGATGTTCGCAAACACTATATTGATGCCATCTGCAAAGGCAAACTCTCAGAAGAAGACATAAAAGTTTTGCGCCCAATAGGTATTAACCAATTAAAAAAAGGAACATCAGAATGGCACTTTTTGAACACCCTAATGATACAGCCAGACATCAATGGTTCGACATTAAGACGAGAGTCAATCAAGCTATTTCTTGAAGCTATTTCCACTAAATGTGCCATTAATGATTTTCCTAAACTGCAGTACGAACAATATACAGCTAATGGTTTAGAAGCCCAGTTTGGCTGGCATTATTACTATCTGTGCGAAACCATTCACTATTGCATAGAAAGTATCTTCTGGTTGATTCTTGAGACAGCTGGAGAAAACAACTATCTTGCAATTAATAGATTTATTGATATCGCGACAAAGAAAATTCTCGAAGCAAACAATAATGACATAAGCACATACACTATTGAGAGTGTATCCCCGCTTATAACCAACTATAATATCCCTATAATGCAGGATGAGCTTGTTGATAAAACCCGAACTAATCAACCTGCAGAAGCCGCCTTCAAGGCATTGTTGCTGCTTATCAAATGTTATGATACAATCATACCACAAAAAGAGAAGTTCGAAGCATTTGAAAAACGCACCCACCTTAGTATTCTGCTTGGCAATATCAGCCAAACACTAGAATGTTATATTGGTATAAACCGCAAACTCCCAATCAAGAATGCTATTGCCAACATTATAACCACAATTATGAACCAACACACAATAGTGGCGTGCCGAAAGATGGGTAATAGTACACTCGACCTTAGAAAGTTTCTGATAGAAGATGGCTGCATATTCTTGGTAGAAATTAGAAAACCACAATTTACAAATCCACGTATTCAAACACTGTACAATTTTCTAACAAATCTTCACTATCTAAGAGATGGACAATTAACAGAGACAGCAAACAACTTCATTAAAAACTATGAATAAGAACGAGAGAACATTGTACCAAGACTTGCCTACTGGCAAATTTCATTCGGGTGTGCTAACCAGTTACGCTTTTGACCTTAGTTACTTCGACAACCAAATACTGAACTTACTGAGAAGTAAGCGAATTTGTAGTTTAAACATATTGGTGGATCAGCAACAGCTTTATTCATCAATAAGTTTTCAATTAGGTGCTCTACGAAAAATAGGAAAAGAATATGCTGTGACAGGCTTAACAACAAAAGGCGCTTTCCACCCTAAACTCAATTATTTTATCGGAGACGATTCGGCCTTGCTACTATTGGGTTCTGGCAATATTACAGTACCAGGGCATGGTAAGAACCACGAAATATTCTCTGGTTTCCAAATAAATAAAGAAGACTCATCGCAACTGCCATTCCTACAAGAAGCATGGGAATACATCTCAAGTCACTTCAAAAAAATTGGCGGCTATACCAACAAACGCATCTTAGAGGAAATACTACAAAACTGTTTATTCAAATTAAATGAGAAGACAGCACACCATGTGTTTCGTAAACTAGACGACAATACTGACGCAGCCTTACTATACAACGAGAAAGACAACTCTATCTATAATCAGCTAAAAAAACTACTGCCAAAGAATATCACAACAATCACCGTAGCTAGTCCTTTCTTTGACGAAGACGGGGAAGTGTTACTTGCATTACTTGAACTATTTCCTTCAGCTATAGTTAATGTGCTGCTACAAGATGGCTGCAAAATGCCACCAAACAAATTAAAAAAGAACTCACGTATATATTTCTACGATTTCAACCTAACCACAAGAGGGAAGAATAACTCGTTTGGCAAATTTATATACCAACGTAATCTCCACGCTAAGATATTCCACTTTGCAGCAGATAGGATGGAATTTGTTATGATTGGGTCGGCCAATGCTACAGTTGCAGCTTTAGGTAGCAATTTAACCAACCCTCTTAATGAAGAATTTTGTAGCCTGTATCGTTCAGCAACAAGAAACTTTCTTAAAGAGTTGCAAATATCAGAGAAGTGTCTGCTTCAAACAGCAGTAAGCGAAATGGAAAGGGAAGCAAACACTTTTACTAATAACGCAAGCCCAGCTATTAACTTAAGTGCTATTGACGCAACTGAAGAAAACATAACATTATATCTTGCTGATTGCAAAAAGAACTTGAATGTAGAACTTATTGGCTATAACAAAGAAAATGAACCAACCACTCTAGCAAACATACATATTGACAACACACTTAACAACATTAAAGTAAAGACATCTGGTTTAACCAGCATAGTATATTGCAATTTAATTGATATAGACGGAAACGTGGTATCTAATAGCCAATATGTAAATCATATCATTGACCTAAGTTCAACCAACCCATCAAAAGAAAATCGTGAACTCAATAAAATGCTTGCAAAGATTGAAGGTGGAAACTATAATGGGATTGAGATTATTGAATTCATTAACAACTTAATTTGCGATGTAATATACAACGATGACCAACGAGAAAACACAACTGGGCACGCAAACTATAAACTAGAACAGAAGGACAAAATTGCGCACTACGACCCAGAATATGACACTGACAAAGAAGGCGATAACATATTTTTCTCTGGCAGAACTATGTTTTCGCGTCTTATAGAGTGTATGGAGTTTGCTATTAGCAACAAAGCCAACAATATCAACGAAATACTTAAGGGAGAAGAAGACGAAGCGGATGCAGTTGAGAGTAATAACCGCGAAACTTATGTAAGACAGGATATTAAAATTGACACAAATGAACTTGATAATATAATTGACCGCGTTCACCATGTATTTGCCAGATACAATGAACTCATTAACTTAAGACTAAAAGAGTTTCAAACCAACCCCAAACAAGCGTTAAATACGCAAGATATTGAATACCTTGCAGCAACAACATTTGCTGCATTAGATTTCTGTGTATTCAACACAAGCGCGTTTAATTTCTGTAACTCTAAAAGAATTAATGAAGATAGAGATTATTTATTGTCCTACTTAAGCGATATAGTGATGAAAGACATACCGTGTATCGTAAACAATTTTACCTACTTTGCCATACGCACACATTGTAAACAGATAGACGATAACATGTTATTATATGCCAACAAAGCCATGAGATTCATCATTTTAGGATTACACGCTGCCATGTCTAGAATGACAGAGAAAGACTATAATTACTATATGCCAAAGATAGAACTCGTACTCATCAATCTCTTTGATATATTTGGAGTTCCAAATTTTGATGCTATTGAAGACACCATCGACCAAATTAATCTAGTATACGAAAAAGGAATCTCGAAGAGTGACATAAGATGTCTTATCAACAAGTGCACAAATATCAAAGTTGACAATAATAACTATAAACGTTGGCAGGGTTATGGAATAACCAAATCGAACAAAAATGCTCAAGAGTGCATTAAACTGCAGAAATTAAGATGTATATAATAATAACATATTAGGTGGTAGAAAGTGTATCAAACTAAAATTCTAAAGCTCACTATATTAAAATGCAGCTTATATCTGTAGGCAACATAAACTGTATCCGTACACCTACAAACCTAAAACCCGTTATCTTGTCACTCTGTAAACAATAACAAAACTGCATAAATAATATAGACTGTTTATGCACAACCAATTAAGAAGAACGCAAAACCTATTCTTTAACATAAAAAAATTAAAAGAAATATTCGTTTTTCCTTTTTAATTAATCAAATATGTTGTAACTTTGCGAAGTGAAAAGGCATAGTTATTAAACCACGCCATCATGAAAAGTGCAACATACCCAAAGGCTCCCTATGGCGAACGAGCAATACCATAACACAAAGCAAAACGCCATTCGCTACCTAAGAACACAAAACTTCACGACATCGTGCCTCTAACAAGCGATGCAGAAGCATATTTGTTGGTTCCACCCGCGTGGACAACAGTAATCTAAACTATCATTATTTATACCACTTTAAACAAAACATCATGTTACACACCATCAAAAAACTTTCGGTATTTGCCATCGTGGCAATCGTTGCCATGGCTTTCTCGGCCTGCAGTTCTGACGAAGAGCAACCCGCTGTATTGCAACAACTACTCGGCAAGTGGCAGCCTGTAACCCGCAGTTACACTGAAGCCAGCGCCAACACTAACACTTACGAAATTTGGTACAAAGACCTTACCTGGGACAGACATCAAACAATTGAAGGCGAAAACCAAATTACTCGCAAAGGAGCTTTCCACATTGAAAACAACATTATTTGGCTTCGCAGCACCAACCGTAAGGGGCACGACGTCGTTATCCTTGAATACAAGTTTGAAGTGAATGGCGATAACCTCACCCTCATCGACATTAAGACGCAAGCCGTAACACAATTTAAACGCATCAAATAGGTTTCCCCCCCATAGTTTGCATTAATAAACCAATGCTCACCCACTCGCCCATCCCTTCAACAAGGGATAGGGAGTGGGTTTTGTGCTTTTATGCGCCGAACTTATTGCGGTATGGCATCGATATGCATGGTGGTGCCACCACTATTATTGTGCCTATTTGGCTTAGTGCATGCCATTCGCAAGCTTGCCTATAGTGTCCCTCGGCCATTGATAGGACCATTAATTGCCTCGTTTTCAAAAACAAGTGAAGCCATGTAGCCACAAACCAACTTTATTTGTACAGATGCTAAAGCCCTATTGGGGAAAAACACACGCGAGAGAAGTGCCAGCAATGATGTTAAAGCCACTTGTCTCGCGCAATAAAAACTAGTCATTAAGCCCATTTAAGGGCAAAAAATCACTTCACCCACCACTTAAACAACAACGGCGGAACAACATAAGTGAGAGCAACAACAGCGCCCATGCCCACGATGGTGATAGCACCCAGCGAATGAAGTGCAGGATGACGAGCCACCACCAGCGAGCCCATACCGATGAACATGATGGCAGCAGAGAGCAAAATACCTTTGCGATAAGCCGCCAACATGGGTTTGCCGTGCTTACGTTCGTAAATTAATCCCTCGGTTACAAAAATGCTATAGTCGTCGCCCTGACCAAAAATAAAGGTGGCCAAGATGATGTTTACCAGATTGAAACGCATATCCAAAAGGTGCATTGTGCCCAAAATCCAAAGCCACGTCACCACCATAGGCATGAAAGCAATAACAGCCAACTTGAATTTGCGGAACGACAGCCAAAGGAAAACAAACACAATGGCACCGCACACCCAACCGATATAATTGAAATGCTGCGACAGCGAGTTGGCTATTGTGGCATTAAGACTGGGCAAAGTAAAGGCCCACCGCTCTACACCCTCCATGGGTTTGAAGGCAGAGGCCACGCTATCTGCTTGAGACGAAGGCACGTTTACGATGTTTACCACCGTGCTACCCATGATGCGATTGCCAATAGATGCCTGTAAAAGAGGCGCAAAATGCGCGGGCAACTGCGGTGTGAGTTTGGCCTTCAGCAGCTCTTGAAAAGGCTTAAAGGCATCGGAAGCAAAACCTTCGCTGGCTGCCAGCACGCTTAAACTGTCTAATTGCTGTGCACGCTGCTTTAGGATGCTGTGCCACTGTTGCAAGCGGCGTTGCTGTTCGGCCACACTGGTCACCAAAAGCGGATATTGAGACTGTTCGGCCGCTTGCAAAGCCAGCTGCACATTGTTGGCTTCGGCCACGAAATACACGGGTGTTGTGCCTTTCTCTTCGCCTCGCATCTGAGCCATTTGGGCCAACAATGTTTGTTGTTGGGGCGTGAGATAATTGATATTTCGCAAGTCGGTATCGAACTGAGTACCAAGACTAAAGTAGCCCAACACAAGAGTTATGGCCACCAAGACACCAGCAACAGCAGCCGACTGCCTGCGCTGACGAGGCGTAAGAGCCGATGCGGGGAGATTGATTTGAGACGATACAGCAGAAGAAGCCACTGGTTCGGACCGTTCAGCACCATCATTTTGCGCCAGCTTTATATCCTTTTTGCCCACAAAATGAGGTAAAAACACCACCACAAACAAGATGGTGCTAACCAACATCATGGCAGCAAAGATACCAAGATGGCTCAAAGCAGTGGCATCGAGCGGTATTAGGGCGGCAAAAGCGCCAACCGTGGTGACGTTGCCTACAACAAGTGGCGAGGCAATCTCTTCTAAAGTTTGCCGCGACGAGGCGCAATGCCCCAGATGCGTAACAAAATGTAGGGGATAATTAACGGCAATACCGATGATAACCGATGCAATACCCAGCACAATAATAGACACCTCGCTACTTACCAAGGCCATGCCGCCCATGGCCATAAGCCAGCCAAAGCCCAGCGAAAGAAGGATGAGCAGCAGATGACGGGCACGCCTTAGCGCCCAAACAAGCAACACCACGATGAGCGTTGCGGCAATGGCGATGGCCCAGATACTATCTTTTTTTATCTGCGAAGCATTGTCTACGGCAATCACAGGCGCGCCAGTGACGGCGAATTGCACACCAGGCAAACGCGCCTCGATGGCCTTTGTAACGCTGTCTATTTGCATCACTAGTTGCGCATTGCTACTGGTTTCGCTCGCGCCATAAGGAGAAGTGAGCATTGCCACAGCATGTCGGGAGTTGGGCGTGAAGATATAGCCGTCGTAAAGTTCGTAACGAAGGGCGTTACCACTGGCTTGTAGTTTGGCGAGCAGAGGTGCAAAAAGCCCCAGAGGGTCGCGTTCGATGTTCTGCGTAACCATTCCGCCCGTGGGGAAGAGCAACATTTCGCGGCATTTTTGCAATGCCGCCCTGATGCTGTCGGTGGTGGTAATGCGTTTGATGCGTTCGAAATCGTCGTTGCCAAGCAGCAAAGGCGCGTTTTGATAAGCAAATTCGGGTATGCTCATCACGCTTTCAACATCGGCCTGTGCCATTAGTTTCCAGCCCCGCGTTTGGCTTTCGCTCTCCAGTTGTTGCATGGCGCGTACCAGAAGCGGCGTGTTAAGCTGCGTGGTATCGGTGGGCGAAGCCACGATGAAGATGCGATCGGCAGCATTGGTTTGCCTATAAATCTCCATCGAACGGCGATAATTATCGTTATTGGGCAAAAAATCGGTTATATCTTCTTTAAAATGCAACTGCGATGCGCTTGCCAATGCAGCCAGCACCAAGACCAAAGGTAAGGCCAGGCGCAAAAAACGGTGACAAGCAAACCAATCGTAGAGCCTAAGAAGCAAATGGGTGGTCATGTTCAACTTAAATTAATTTGTTGTTTGGCAACAACTGGATTGGCGTAGATTTGCAGCAGCATTTGGCGTTCGTCGTCGTTGGATAGTTGCGCCATGCGCTTTTCCATCCAGCGTTTAGACTCGTTTAGTTCGTTGCTTTGAGGCATATCGGGGTGCAGCATTTCGTAAGCGGCCCTATTGGTGGGCATCAATTGGTAGGCGTTAATAATAGCCCTATCGGTTATCAAAGCCACCTGGCGCACAGCATCGTTAAGCGGAACACTGTGAAGTGGCTCCAGCTGTTGCGCGGTGATGGGAGGTGTGATGCAAAAATGCACCTTACCCTTGGGCTGAACAATGCCAGTGAGAATACTGTTGAGGTCTTCTCCTGCACTTTTAACATAGGGTTTTAAGGCTGAGTGCGCCATTTCGCGCGCCTTAAGCAAGTCGCACGACTCGTATTCGTAACTCACGGCCACGGGCACGATATTTAATTGAGCCAGCGAAGCCAGTTTGTTGCCTTCGCCCGACATGGCGAACATTTTGATAAGCGCGGGCTCGGTGCGGTCTAACCCATCCTTGGTGCGCCCATTGCGTTGTGCAATCCAGATAGACGAGCCACGTTCCACCACGGCATGCCTGATGTAACGCGAGAGATGCAGTTCGCTTTGATAGAACTGGCGTTTGTTGCCAGAGCGTTCAACCCTAAACATTTTGTTGCTTTTGCCGATGTCTACCACTGTGGGGTGAGTCATAAGGTTAGCCCCGAAGGTGATTTCGCATGTATCGTGTCCAGCGTCTACCAAAGCATTTTGCAGTAAAGAGGCGTCTAACACGATGTCTCGATGGTTGCTAACAAAGAGATAAGGCGTTCCGGGCTGCAGATGTTCAAGTCCATCGCACGAGAAATGGGTGGTGCTTCTTCGCATCACTTCCCGGTTAAAGCGGTGCATTATGCGGTGTTGAAAATCGTGCGAGGTATTAATTTGGGTCAACATGTGTGCCACGTCTTGAGTTGTAAGCTCGGGAAACACGAATTGTGCCAGCTGTGGTAGCCACTCGCTCTGTGCCAATCGGCGCATAGCCAAGGCCACTTCGGCATCGTTGTAAGGGCGAATATCGTCAAATTCTCCGCTCATTGTGCAAAACTTCTCCATATATATTAGGTGTAATGTGGATTACGCAAGATTAAAAATAACTTGGCAAAGATAGTAAATAATCGTGAAAAAGGTGTATTTGAAATATTCTTCTTTTCAAGATAAGGTCAAAATGCGTAAAAACGGCAATAAAAAAAGAAAGGATGAAACGGCTACATTGCGGTTCGCCATTTCATCCTTTCAACTATTCAATCCGAAGGATAGCCTTACTTCTTCTCTTGGTCGGGCATCATCGTTACTTGAATGCGATTGCCAGCCTTCAGAATTTCTTTAACAAAGTTGCTAATGCTTTCGGGTGTTTGTTTAGCCACGAGCGCTTTATAATTGGTATGCAGGTCGATGCCATAACGATACCAGGTGGAAATAACGCCACCCCAGTAGCCATTAGACTTAGTAGCATCGTCGGCTTCTTTGGCCATATACTCCTTAACCTTGGCCAACATCGAAGCATCGCATTGCTTAGAGAGGTTAACCACCTCGTCGCGCATAATTTGGAGTGCCACGTCAGCCTTCTCGGGTTTCATAGGACAGTAAGCAAAGAGCATCACATTATGATATTTATCCTCGATGCTAGCCGAGCCTTGAGCACCGCAACTATAGGCAGCGCTAGCGTCTTCGCGAATTTTTTTGATGTAAACCATGCTCAATATTTGTCCGGCGATGCTAGCTTTGATGGCGTTTTCGGTGGTGTATGGAATATCTTCGCTAAACCAAGCCATGTTGGCATTGGCCTTAGGTGTTTCCATTTTACGTACGAAATCGTTAACCGAAACGCCTTTTTTGAAGAACACAACCTGCTTGCTATTGGGGTTAGGACCTTTAGAAGGCAGCGAACCTAGATAGCGTGTGATGAGTTGACGAATGTTAGCTTCATCGTAATTGCCCACGATAACGAAGCGCCATCCATTGGCATTAGCGGTGCGTTCGGCAGCCATACGCAGAATGCGGTCGTAGTTAACCTTGGTAAGGTCGGACAGTTCGAGAGGTTTCACGCGTGGGTTGTGTCCGTAGATGGTGGCATTAAGCGAGTCGCTAAAAGCTTGGTCGGGCGAAGTAGCACGGTTTTGCAGTCCCACTTTAAGGCTTTCCATCATGTTATCGAACTGTTCTTGGTCTTTACTTATCTTTGTGAAGTGTAGATAAATAAGCTGGAACATTGTTTCGAGGTCTTTAGGAGTAGAGCTAGCGCTGATGTGCATGCGTTGTTCGCCCATTGAAAGCGAAGCCGCAACATTCTTACCAGCGAGCGCTTTGCCCAACTCGGTGGTAGAGAAGTTGGCCAATCCACTAGCTTCGATGGCGTTATCGAAGAGGCTGATGTTGGCATAGTCTGCCAGAGTGTAAACAGAGCTACCCTGTCCACCGCTACCATTGAGTTGCACTTCGTCTTTTTTATAGTCGGTTTTCTTCAGCAACACCGTTACGCCGTTAGCGAGTTTAATCTCGGTATAGCCAAACTTAGGACTGCGTTTTTGGCTTACCACCTTACCCGGTTTGGGCAGTTTGCTAATGATGGGTTCGTTTTTCACGTTGTCCACATAAGCCGTAAGGTTGGCCGAACGAGCCTCTCTCACAGCGTTAAGCAAAGCATTCTCGGTGGGATATACCACGCCATCCTTCTCAGGATTAAAGTTAATAATCACCAAGTTTGTGTCAGTTTTAGCCACGAGGTCGTCAAACACCTGGTTAACAAAGTCCAATGGGATGTTGGGCACCACCTGTTTCATCGTCTCATAGTAGTATTCGATGGGTGGGATGGGTTCGTTGTTGAGGAAGTGTTCTTTGTAATTCTCGGCAAATTCGGAATTGTAACGTTTCTCGCGATTGCTAAACATGCGGTCGAGCGAGCTCAAAGTAGACGACTTAGAACGGTCGTATTCTGTTTGTGTGAAGCCAAATCTGGCTGCTCTCAGAGCTTCGGTGTATGCCGCTTTCAGTGCATCGGCGCTTAGTTCGGTGGTTTTAGGCGACACAGCTATAGAGAAAGCATCTTTTGTTTTGGCGTAGATATATTCTTCTACGCTAGCGCTAGCGCCTACAAATGGGCATTCGGGCTTCAAAGCAGCCTCGGCCAAGCGTTCGTTGAGCAAGCTAATGCCCACATCTTTCACATATTCGTACACCAGATAATCCATCGCACCCTTCAGCGAGTCGGGCATAACGTCTCGTTTCATCATCATTTGCACGATAGAGGCCGTTTGCTCCTTGTCTTTATCAATGATAACGATGGGTTCGTTGTTGTCGGGAACAGGCTCGCTAAGCACAGGAGCGGGGTTTGCGGGGTTCTTCATCGGACCGAAAAGCTTTTTAATTTCGGCCTCGATATGGTCAACATCCACGTCGCCCACCACGATAATACCCTGATTAGTGGGGTGATACCATTTCTCGTAGTAGTCGCGCAGCTCTTGATATTTAAAGTTATCCACCACGCTCATCAATCCAATGGGGAAACGAGCGCCATATTTAGAACCAGGATAGAGCTTCGTGAGGTTGCGTTCGAACATTCTGCTGCTGGCGCTAGTGCGCAAACGCCACTCTTCGTGTATCACTCCGCGTTCTTGGTCAATTTCTTTAGGGTCGAGCGTAAGGTTACCAGCCCAGTCACGCAGTATCAAAAGGCAGGAGTCGAGGGCGCTTTGGCGAGTAGTAGGCACGTTATCGATGTTGTACACCGTTTCGTCGATGGCGGTGTACGCATTGAGGTCGGCACCGAATTTCACGCCCAGACTTTCGCAATAGCGCAGTAAGGCATCGCCAGGGAAGTGCTTTGTGCCGTTAAAGCACATGTGTTCGAGGAAGTGTGCCAATCCTCTTTGAGCCTCTTCTTCTTGCAACGAGCCCACTTTTTGGGCGATGTAGAAGTTGGCTCTCTTTTCTGGCCAGTTGTTGTAACGAATGTAATAAGTAAGCCCATTGTCGAGTTTTCCGATACGAACGGCAGGGTCGCGAGGTATCGGGGGCATCTCTTTTTGTGCCTGCACTGTGCCACAAAGGGCTAGAAGTGCTAGTGCCAACAAGTTTCTAATACGCATAGAATGGTTTTATTTGTTCTTTAATACGGTATTACCCCTTACAAGGAGGCATTAAATTTGGCAACAAAGATAAGGCTTTTTTACCTAGTTCCGTATGTTTTTTGTATTTAATTATAAAAAACTTATCGTCTCAACATTTGGCACAAACCACAAGGCATGTTGCTCTTAGCACGCAACACGAGGTTAGATACCAATAATTTGTCGAACAAGTAGTTTTTCTTAACACTAGGATTAACAATATTTTTGACTGCGTTGTGCAATAAAGCAACATAAAAGCAAACCACACAACCATGTGTTTTTGCAGACAAATAACGACAAAATCACAGCATTACGACAGCATTTCGCAACATTCTTCTTGCTTATTGCTAGGCACTTAGCCCAGTTATGCATCAAAACGATGCCTTATAATCTATTCTTTTCATAACTTCACAAAACAAACAACGCGCTTACTATTTTTGTCAACCTTCAAAAAAATTAGTTAAATTGCTTTGAGCATAGTAAAATAAAACGTAACTTTGCAATATCAAGTAGAGACAATAATTTAAATACCATAGATAATACAAAAGCCTACGCCGCCCCCGGACAAATTCCGCATTGGTTAGGGCTTACCTTACGGAACGGGGGCGGGCTGTCAATCTCGAAGCAACTAGCGACGTAAAGCATGTCGCAACACATCTTTGCATAGGATAGCTGTTGTAAAAAGTTGCTTATTACATAAATAACGAGGGGGTGCACCACATGTGGCGCACCCCCATTTGCATTTAATTAGAGGCCATTTGCAGGCTTTTATGGCACTTTGGAATAAGTTTCAAAGTGCCATAAAAGTATCTTTACTTCTGCGGAACAAGCATAAACGTAAACGTGTATTGCTTATAGGGCAGGCGATAAGGCGGCAGAGCAATGGCTTCGCTGCTCCAACTGTTAACACCACCTACACCCGTTTGACCCAAGTCGATGCAAAGTTCGGTGTATTTAGACTTTGGAACTTGTGGCGAATGGCGTTGTGCTTTGTCCAATCCTTCATCTAAGTCGTCGATGGAATAGTGCAATGCACTAGCCGAGAACAACTCGGGCGACACAATTTTGAAGCCAAAACCATTGTCATCGGTTTGTTTCCACCAGCGAATGTCGCTCTTGGTGCCTGTTTCTTGTGGGCGGATGTAAGGATAAAATTGTTCGTCGGCGGTTTGTTTATATATACCAACGTTCTGCGAAAGCTTACGGTCGGCATAATTTTCGATTGGTCCGCGACCGTAAAACTCGCTCACTTGCATATCGTAAGGCAACTGCATCACCATACCATAACGAAGAAGGAACGGACGTTTATCACCTGTTTTGGGTGTCATCTGCTGAGTAACGCGTACCGAACCATCAGCCATAACGTTGTAAGTGAGTGTTAGTTGCGCGCCTACTTCGGGCATATCATAGTCAACATGCACGTCAGCCTTATTGTTTTTCTTATCGAGCAAGCTATTGATAGCCACCAGTCTCAACTTGGGTTCGCGCCAGATACGATTGTTTTTTTGCACACCAGCACCCATATCGTTATCGGTTACAGCACGCCAGAAGTTGGGTTTGAGCGTACCACCTTCGCCCAGCAGCGGCTTACCATCCACATTGTAGGTAGAAAGCAGACCCGTTGAGCGGTTGAAAGCCACGGTGCAACGCTTGTTAGACACCACGATTTGAGTATCGCTCGCCTTGTTTTTCAAGACCAACTTGGTGTCTTTGTTCACCTCGGGCGCCTTAGGTGTCTTGCGGAAACATGCACCTTGTTGCATTTCAAATTGGTTATAGGCCACGCGAGTGCCTGCTTCGAGCAGAGGCTCGGCAGATTTCAGCACGAAATCCACATTAAGCATCAGTTCGGCATGAGGGCAAAGGTCGTCCATTTTGATAGGCAAAGTCAATTCGCAACGTTGTTGCGGTTCAACATTTAGCTTATCCACTTCGCCCGTTTGCACAGCCTTACCATTCTTAAGCACGGTCCAAACCAACTTATAGTTATCCAGATTGCGGAAGAAATTTTCGTTATAAACGCTAATTTTTCCAGCCTTTAAGTCAACAGGTTCGGCCCAAATGTTTTGGTGGCAATAAGCAATTTCGTAGGCATGAGGATTATATACGCGGTCGGGACTGATAATACCGTTGCAGTTAAAGTTGTTATCAGATGGATCGTAGTCGTTATAATCGCCACCATATTTATATATCTCCACGCCGTTTTTATCTTTAGCGCGAAGTCCTTGGTCAACAAAGTCCCAAATAAATCCACCTTGGAACTTAGGATATTTGCGCACCAAGTCCCAGTATTCTTTAAATCCGCCCGAGCTATTACCCATGGTGTGGTTGTATTCGCATTGAATCAGCGGGCGCGGATTGTTGCCCTGAGCATATTCTTCGCACCATTGATGTGTGCGATACATTGGGCAAGCGATG
This sequence comes from Hoylesella shahii, assembly GCF_937990675.1. NCBI lineage: Bacteria > Pseudomonadati > Bacteroidota > Bacteroidia > Bacteroidales > Prevotellaceae > Hoylesella > Hoylesella shahii. The sequence goes on from NZ_CALKQY010000004.1 coordinate 27,089, forward strand.
TCTGTGCTAGCACAATCCACGCCACCCCGTTCCCATTGCACGGGCCTACTTGGGTCGTAGCCCTTAATCCACTTGTATGCAGCGGCAAAATTGGGTCCATCCACCGTTTCGTTACCCAAGCTCCAAGTTATGATAGCGGGATGATTGAAGTAGGTTTCCACATTGTTTTGGTTGCGTTGCAATATCTGCAAGGCAAACATAGGCTTCTTTGCGGGCGCATCATCGCCATATTGAAAGCCATGCGACTCTTGGTTTGCCTCGGCCACAACATACAATCCGTACTCGTCGCAGAGGTCATACCAAAAAGGATCGTCGGGATAATGGCAGGTGCGCACAGCGTTAATATTAAGTTGTTTCATGATGCGGATATCCTGAATCATGCGTTCGCGACTCACCACATAGCCACCATCGGGGTCAATCTCGTGTCGGTTTGCACCCTTGATAAGCACGGGTTTACCGTTAACCAGCAGTTGTGCGTTGCGTATCTCAACCTTTCTGAAACCCACCTTTTGGCTCGTTAGGGCCACATAAGCCTCATCATTCAGCATCTTTGCAGACGCATCCTTCTTGGAATAAGGGTTAACAACCATGGTTCGCAGCGTATATAGGTACGGCGTTTCGGCTGTCCATCGCTTCACATTGGGCACATTTAGCAGTGCTTTACCATTGCGCGTGCTTGTGCTAGCCACCATATTTCCCTCTGCATCCAGCAATTGATGCACCAATTCAACGCCTTTTTGCGTCTTAGCATCAATGTTTAGTGTGCCATTGGTGTAGTTATCGGTGAGATCGGGCGTGATGCGGAGGTCTTCCAGATAGGTTTTTTTATCGCGCGCATAGAGATAAGTGTCGCGTGCAACACCTGATAAGCGCCAGAAATCTTGGTCTTCGCAATACGAACCATCGCACCAACGGAAGCATTGGAATGCAATTAAGTTCTCACCTTTCTTCAGATAAGGCGTGAGATCGAACTCGGGAGCCACCTTACTATCTTCAGAATAGCCCACGAAATGGCCATTAACCCAAAGATAGATGTTAGATGTTACCGATCCGAAATGGGCAATAACCTGCTTTCCATCCCATGCCTCGGGCAGCGTAATTATGCGTCGATAGCTACCCACATGGTTGTCTTTCACTGGCACTTCAGGCGGGTTATCCTTAAAATGTCCACGCCATGCAAAGCCCACGTTCAAGTAAACAGGGTCGCCATAGCCGTGCAATTCCCAGATACCAGGCACAGGCATCATGCCCCACGATGCATCATCGAAGGTTGTTTGGTAAAAATCGGTAGGACGCTGGTCGGCATTTTCCACCCATTTAAATTTCCAATCGCCATGCAGCGACAAATAGTTTTCCGAGCGTTTAGGGTCGCCCACCTTCCATTCCTCTAAGTTTTTGAAGGGGAAGAAGTTGGTATGCATGGGCAAACGGTTAAGCGTGTTCACCTGTAAGTCGTGCCATTCGGTGAACGTGGGCTGTGCAGCAGCCACCTTAATGGCTGGCGTTAGCCTCGTCATCGGTATCATCTTACCCTTGTTTGCATAACTTTTCGGCTTGCTTTTCGCCCCCGATTGGGCTTGTGATTGCAAGCTAAGGGCAGCCAAAGCCGCCAAAAAAAATACTTTCTTCATGTAGTGAAGGGTTATTGTTAGGTTGTTATCTCTTGCAAAGATAATACTTTTTAGCGATAAATGTGCGTAAAGTGGGGTATTGTGGCTCACTCCGATTTCATTGTTATCTCAATTCTTCGATTGCTCTTAATGATGGTTTGCGCTACTCGTTGTATGTCTGCAGCCGATAGTTGGTCTACCAATGCGTCGTAATTGGAGTGCATATCAATGCCATAGCGCAGTTGTTGGTACACAATAGTGTTCCAATAATCGTTAAGTATCACCTCTTGTTGATGTGCTTTTTTATAGTAAGCCTTTATCTTGCGTATGCTTTCGGCATTGATTTGTCCTTGAGCCACATGTGCCAATTGGCGGTAAACGATGGGCATAAGTCCATCATATTTCTCAGGACCCGTGCGGAAAGCAATCTTCAACAGTGCGTTAGGATTGCTGTATTTGTCTATTTCGCATTGCACACCCACACCATAAGCACCACCTTTTTCTTCGCGAACGCTATCCGTATAAGCAATAGAAAGCACACGACGAAGGGCATCAAGGGCCAAGTCCGACTGGGGTGTGTAGGGCAAATCGAAGGTATAAAGGATGGTAACAAGGGCCGAGGGCGTGTTCATCTTCTTAGTGAAAATGTGCGTTTCGTTTACGTTGCGCACCGGCGGAAAGTTGTTTACCATCTTTTCTTGCCTTCCAGCAGCGGGCAACGAGGCCACATATTGGCAGAGCAGCGGGCGAAGCGAGTCGAGGTTTACATTGCCCACGAGCAGCATTTTAAAGCCTGTGGCATCGGCAAAGCGTTCGCGATAGAGTTGCATAATGCGCTGATAGTTCACCTTATTCAAGCGTTCTAGCGTCATTGGCGCGGTGCGTTCGTTGGGTCCATAGGCAATAATCGAGAGCGAATCGTTGTATTCCACTTGCGGATTGGCGTTTCTGTTTCTCAGCATGGCACGTCTTCGGTCGATGTTGGAGGCAAAAGCGGCTTCGTCTGTTCGTGGAGCAGTGAAGTAAAGATAAGCCAATTGAAACATCGTGGCCAGGTCTTTGCTATTTGATTGTGCGCTGATGCCCTGCGTTTCTTGTCCAACAAAGGGCAAAACGCGCACCTGTTTGCCTGCAAGCATCTTGCCTAAGCGGTCGGCCGAGAATGCACCCACACCGCCATCAACGATGGCATTGGGCAGGAAAGAGAAGTTGGGGGCATCGGTTTCGGGACAAAGCGAAAGGCCGCCTTCGCCCCAAAGGCGCATGGTTATTTGGTCGGCGGCAAAGTTGGTTGGCTTAACATACACCTCGATGCCGTTGCTGAGCACAAGCTTTGTAACGCCGAAGTTTCCGTAAGGCTGCTCGCTCACAATGGTTCCAGCCTTTGGCGCATGCTCGATGAGTGTTGTGGTCAAGGCTTCTTCCTTGTATGGCTGATAGCTGTTGTCGGCTTGTGCCTGCAAAACGTATTGTTCCAGTTCTTGATTACTAGGCAAAACAAAACCCTCCTTTTGCGGAGCCAGCACCGTTAGCACTTGGTTTTCGTTAGAAATGAGCTTTCGGGCGGCCTCGTTCACCTCGTTGAGCGACACTTCTGTATCAAAACGTTTCACCAAGTTCAATTTATCTTCGGGTGTGAGCATTGGTTCGGCCGAGAGAAAATGGCGCACGGCCTGCATCACCAACACGCGATTGCGGCGCTCGTTGCGTTCGGCAAATTGCGTTTGTGCGCGTTGCAGCGCGTCGGCCTTAGCTCGTTGCAGTTCGGTTGCGGTAAAACCAAAGCGGCGAGCGCGTTCGGCCTCGCCCACAACGGCTTGAAACGAACCGCGTATGTTGTCTTCTTTACAACCAAACGACAGCGAGAAAGCCTCTTTTGTTTGGGCAACAAGAAAGTTACCAGTGCGTGCCGATGCACTCAGCACGGGCGAAGGGTTCAGTCTTTTCAGGTTGGTTAGTCGTTCGTTGAGCATGGATGTAATGAGATTTTCAATATATCCGTCGCGCACATAGCTGGTTTGGGCTTTCAGTGCAAAGGGTGTTGCGGGGTGTTTCATATACAGAGCAGCCAGCACAATGGGCTGTTCGCTATCTTTTTCCACAGCCACAATCATCTTTTTATTATCGGGCACGGGATAATAAACACGTTTGGCTGGATTTTTAGGCATGGGAATATCTGCGAACACGCGTTTTATTCTAGCTTCCATGTCGTTTACGTCGATGTCTCCCACCACCACAATAGCCTGCAAGTCGGGTCGATACCATTTGTTGTAATAGTCTTTAAGGTCTTTATAAGGAAAATTATCAACAATATCCATCGACCCAATGGGCATGCAATCTTCGTATTTCGAGCCCTTAAAGATGGTGGGTTGCAATTTTTCGTTCATACGTTGCGCTGCCATTTTGGCCCTTCGTGTTCGCCATTCTTCGTGTATCACGCCCCGTTCTTTATCTATCTCTTTATCCTGCAGCAGCAAATAGTGGCTCCAGTCGTGCAGAATGAGCAGCACCGAGTCGGCCACTGTTGCGCGTTTCATGGGTACTTGCGAGATGTTATACACTGTTTCGTCGATGCTGGTGTAGGCATTGAGGTTAGTACCAAACTTCACGCCGATAGTTTCGCACCAAGGAACGATGCCTGGAGAGGTGCCATCATTGCGAAAATGCTTTGTTCCGTTGAAGGCCATGTGCTCTAAAAAGTGGGCCAAACCGCGTTGGCGAGGCTCTTCAAGAATACTTCCCACGCGTTGTGCGATATAAAAATCGGCCACTCCTGGCTCTTTGGCATTATGTCTAACAAAATAAGTTAGACCATTTTTCAGTTTTCCTGTGCGATAGCTATTATCTATTTTTAAGGGCTGTGCCCACAGCAGCGTGGGCATCAAGAGTAAGCAAGCGCTTGCCCATCTTATCAATCTTGTTTGCATAGCAATAATGTTTAATAACGTGTTAGAAGGTACATCCTATGGCCATTGTGGCTTGGGTGCGGTGCTGATTGTCTATCCAGGGCGAGGCTTGGGTGGTGCGGCGCCATGTTGTTTCTGCACGAACATATAAGGGCATGGGCAGATGGCGTAGGCCAAAGGCATATTTGGCAGCGGCATGCACGCCCCATTGGGGTGCTGTTAGCAGGTGATGGTTGCGATAGAGATAGGCTTCCATCAGCGTAGGGGGTTGTTGTTTGTCGCTTGGTGTGGCCAAAAGGGCTGTTTCATAGGGCTGCCCTCCACCCCATTGCCTGCTTATACCACCCGTAAAAGATAGAACAGCACCTGTTTTGATGAGGATGTTGCGGGTTACTAGCAACGACAACTGGTTGGTATGCAACTGTTGTCGCTGAACGTAGGGGTAGAGATAGGCCGATATTTGTCGGCTGTTGGTTTGCAAAGAGGCCGAGATGGTCCAATGCGCGATGTCGCCAAAGCATTTTAACCATGCCGTATAGGCCAGTTTCATGCTGCTCCAGCGTTTGTTGGATGTTTTTAGGGGGTCGAAATATTCGTAAAACGAACTACCTGTTGCCGTTTGGTTTTCACGATAAGTGGTTTTATGATTGGTCAACAACTCGTTGGTATAGCCTAGCGACAGCTGTTGTTTACTATGCGAGGAGTTTTTATTCAGCACCAATTGCAGCGCATAGTTGTTGCCCTGGTGTTTAAAATGCACAATAGAATAAGGCGAGTTGCGCCCATAAAATCCGCTTCGGTGCATCATCTGTGCGCCAACAAAGAGCGAAAACCCACGCCCCAAATTGCTTTCTGCCTGCAAGGCCAGCCCGTTTTGCTCGTCGAGTAAAGGCTGTTCTTGCGTGTCGTCGGTGTAACCCCTGTTGCCAAACTGTTCCACTTCGCCCGTAAACGCGCCGTAATCCACCAGTGTTTTATACACTTTCTCCATTCGGGCATAGGTCACAAAGCGCAAACTCTCGGTGCTTCGGGCATAGATGTAGTTGGCACCCAGCATCCATTTTTTACCTATTGGGGCTGCAATGCCCAGCGAGAGGTTTAATTGCATCAGGCTGTTTCGGTGGCGAAGGTCTTTGTATTTGGCGTAGTTGGCGGCGGTGTAGTCTACCTTTGCGCCCACGGCCAAGCCTCGCCAGAGGTCTATTCCCACTGCTCCCACAAGGTTATAGGTGTCGCGATGTTTGTTGCCGGGATTGGTTAGCGAGTCTTCGGATAGGTCGAATGGTTTGCGTTCGGGATTGATGAACACCGAGCCCAACATGTTTTTACCCGAAAAGTTGTCGTAATCCATTCGCCCATAAACCACTGTGTGGGTGTTGATGCGGAAGAACGATTCAACCATCGCACCTGCTTGCAGCACGTTGGAGGACTGGGAGTAGTCCACGAGGTCGCCTTTGGCCATGCTGCCCCTCACTTCGGCCAACGAGATATTGGCCTTTTGATAACGTGTTAGTGCGGCAGCGTTGGTCGAAGTGAGCCACGGTTGGGATTGTTTCACGTAATTAAAGTCGCGAAACACATGCTGTTGGCTGGCCTCAACATTGGCCGATGCCAGGGGAAGGGCGAGTAAAAGGAGTGATAACACAGGGCGAATGGGGTTATTAAAGGGTTATAAGGGCTAAGCGTTAGGGGGTTTGGGGGCTTGGGTTCTAATAATTTTAGGCATCCCAGTTGTTCATATTATCCTAGGGGTTCTGGGGATTCTAGGGATTCTAGGGATTCTAGATATTCTAGTTATCTTAGAACTCCTAGAAAACAGCCCCCAAAGCCCCTTTTTGTTAAGCCAAGCCACGCACGTGGCAGAGCGTTTTCATCTTGTTAATTTGTTAACTCGTTAATTTTCCAACTTGCCAATTTACTTTCCTTTAATGGAGAAAGCCTTCCTTTCGTGGAAGTCGTTGGTAGAGTTATTGGTGTCCATATATATAATATGTGCGCCATTCTTTATCGAAGCCTCGGCATCGATACCGCTGGGGTCGCCCGTAGACACGCCCATCGTGTAGCCATACACCAGTTTTCCTTGGTTTTCGGGTAGTTTTTCGGTTTCTTCTTTATCCACGTTGCGATAGAGCGTGTAACCCAATTGGTTGGTAAGCAGCACGCTTCCACCATCTATTTCGGCAGGCAAGCGTTTAGCATTTTTGGCGATATAAGCCGCGCTAAACACCTCGATACCATCGATAACCCAATCGTTAGGTATCTTCAAATCGGCGTTCACCTTATTAACGGCTGCTCCTGGAGCATAGATAATGTTAGCCACATTGCTAGCATAGGCATGTGGTGTAACGCCTTGGGTTTGGAAAATAAACATGGCAGGCGATGTAACGCTAAGTGTCCAGCCATTACCTTGTCCATATTCAACCGCTTTTAGATAATGAGAAGTGGGGATAAGCTCTGATGGAGAGGGGTAATAACGCTCATTGTTGTATCCCGATTCGGGGTCGTACATGGCATAATATTCCTTGTTTGCATAGTTAACCGACTTAGAATAGGTCTTGGTATTGTCGATAGCACCATTAACATTCACCACAATTTGCGAGTAAGGCTGCATCACGAGCGGTCCTTGGAAATACCAAATACCATGAATACCAGGGATGTAACCTTGTCCGTCATATACCAACTTGCCGTTTTTTAGCCATTTGCTTGGTGCTTGCGAGTTGTAGGGTTCTACAATACCAACGGCCAAATTGTTGATAACGGCCACCTCGCCACCATTGTTATAGAGAACGAATCCTTGGTCCTGCTGGAAAAATCTACCACCATTATCGGGCTGGCAACCACCATTGTAAAGCTCTTTAATGATTACTTGCGACACGTTTTGGTCGGCCAATTCAAAACTAACATTCTTAACTTTCGAGGCAGGGATAACCTCTTTCGTTCCATCTTCGCGTGTAACAACCATGTTCCATGTTTGTGCGAAACCGCTTGTTGCCAGGGCTATGATGGCAAACAATGAGAGTAATATTTTTTTCATTTGATGATCGTTTATGTGTTTACTGCATTAATTGTTTTGTTTTTATGTGCAAACATCTCCGTAAGAACGATGCTCTGCTGCATTGCGATGCACGTAAGTAGTGTGCACAAAGATAGGGATGAATGGCAATTAGCCTAGCGCTTCATTACCTTAAAGCTCTTTGTGGGAGTCTTAATAATATAGACACCAGGCACAAGGTCGGTGAGATTAACATTAACTTGTCCATCTTCGGTGGCCGTGAGGGTTTTTATCAGCTGTCCGTTGATAGAGAAAACCATCAGTTTTGTACCTGCCTTTAAGCCCGACACCGAGGCATCGGCTTGCGATAACGTTGGTTCATCGGTTGATTGCGGTGTATTTTCCACCTTTTGAATACCTGTTGTCACATTCTTGGTTACAAAGTGGTAGTTAGTAACATTCTGCATCGAAAATGTTACCTGCTTGTTGATGGAGGCTACAACCACATCGCCATCCTTAAACGACAATGTAGGCTGGTCTTCTAATGCAAACTCGGTCTTAGTGCCATCTGTTTGCAACACAACAAGGTATTGCACCTTCTTCGTTCCCTGTTCATCGGCTCGCATTGAATGCGGCACGAAGAGTAAAGCAACAAATGCTGCGAGTGTAAATAGAATTCTATTCATGCTAAAAATAATATTAGTAAATTATTTCATGTGGGTTTTATTCTTTTTCGGGTTTTTCTTCCTACTTATTTACGTATCTTTTTCTTCGACATTTTGAGTCCTAGCTGTAGGTTGTTTGTGCTATCGGCACTGATAACAACCTTGTTTAAATAGGCGTTGAAGAAGTATTTCCACTCGGTGGAAGTGTACGACGAGGAACTGTTTACATCGTAGATGCCTGCTGGAACACGAAAGTGGGCAATACCTTCTGCATCGGTTGAGTCGACGAATATCGAGGCGCGAGCATCTTTTAACTCTACGCGTACACCCTTATATGGCTCTATGGTGTTGGCAGGATACACCAACCTAATGCTCACGGGTACCGTTTCGAAGGTTTCTTCGTAATTACATGCACCCAAAAGCCCTGTCGTTAACATTATTATCAGTGCCTTTATTGTGTTGTTATACTTCTGCATCGTTGTTTGTATTCTTCTTAAAACATCACTTATTCTCCTCTCAATCCCCTCATCATATCTTCACTTTCAGCCCCAACCCATAGTAAAAGGCGGGCACATACGAACTACCGTAGAGCGAGGTTTCTTGTCCTGTGCGTGTAGAACGCACCTTGCTCATGGTGTTCCAAAAGTTGTTGGCATAGAACATTAGTTGCACACGGTCGCCAATCTCTTTTGTTACGCTGAAGTTGGCCGAGTAATAAGCCGACAAGTTGTTGGGGTTCATCATAAAAGCATAGTTGGTGCGCACCACCATCTTGGCCAAATCGTTAAACAATGTGGGGTCGTTGTCTTTGGCCCAAGCAAATTTTTCGGCAAAGGGTATCAGCTTTTCGGGTGCGTCCCATGTGCTGTAATATTCGGGATACACCACCACATGCTTGTCGCGAGCATCGCGTGTGTAGGGTGTTCCAAAATAGTCATCGCCTTTCTCTACCACATATCCGCGAGTGGTGTTGGGCAGTTCGCACAGTGTGCGGTCGTAGTTGTAGAGCGAACATTCCACACGCAAGGCCATGATGATGCGTATGCGCGGTATGTGTGTGGTGAGTGTGATGTTGAGATTGGCCTCTTTTGAAAGCGAACCATTGCCCACCGAGGGCGACGATGTGCTCGATGTGGAGGTGTTGTTGCTACCTCGATAGTGCCCAATGAGCGTGTAGGGCTTTCCTTGAGCGTTGAGCGTGCCACTGGCTGTGGGCATTGCGGCAAACAACACTTGGTCTAAACCCTTGTAATAATAGTAGTTGCCATCCAGTCTTAAGGATGTGCGGAGTGCCTTAATAGGTGCAAAATCCACCATCCACTCTATGCCGAAACGCTGTGTAGGAGACCCATTTTCGTATTTGCGGTTGCTTAAATACCCCTGTCGCTCGGTGTAAGGCAACTGTATCGGGCCGTTGGCTCCCGTGAGGTCGCTAACGGTTACAACACCCGTTTGCTGGTCGATGTGATATTGACGGTTGGCCGATGGGATGGCAAAACCCTCTAAGGCCGTTTGCGAAGTGTATTTATAGGTGTAGGGTTTGTAGGCTGCAACAGCCATATAGGGATTAAATGTTTTGTGATAAAAGGCCGAGAGATTTATTTGTGTTCCGCCAATGTTGGCTTGTAAGCCCACATCCACCTGACTGGTGTATTGCCATTGCAGGTGGGCATTATACAATGCTTGCGAGGGATAAGTGTGATAGGCATAGTAAGCCTTGTTGTCGGCCGTGCTTCCTGGCGTAAAAGCCAGTCGGTCGATATAGTTTGTGCTGGGATAGAGCACTTGAAACGAGGGCAGTTTAACAGATTTTCCCCAACCTGCATGCGCCGAAAGATTGCGCACCCATGCCTGGCGCCCATGCCAAAACACATAGCGAAGATTGGCGCGAGGCGAGAGTGTGGAGGCCGTGCCGTAGGCCGAACCGGCAATATGACTGATGTCGTTGCGAACGCCCACCGTCAGTTCCATGTTCGAAAGCTTACCCGTTGGCAGGTTCAGGCGTTCTTCGGCATATATGGCAAGGTTGTTCAGCGTGGGCAATTCGTGGTAACGGTAGGGCCGCCATGTGGGTGTTAGGCGCGCTTCTTCGTAGTAAGTGCCACGGCCGAGGTTGCGACTGCCTGTGTAATCGGCCCCAACCGACACCTTATTATATATGCGCGCGAACCGCTTTACCCAATCGGCCTTCAACTTAAAGGCGTAACTTAGGGGGCGACTATCGTTGAAACTGCGCACATACCAATAGCCTGTAGGACCCAGAATGATATCCGACGAGGGGTGTTTGTCATAATCGTAGGCCACGAAATAGCCTTCTTGCATGGTGTGGATGTAGGGAAGTGTAGTGGCTGAACTTGTGTGGCTGTAATTCTCGTATAGCTGATCGGCATACGAAAGCGACGATTTCAGCACCACGCTGGTGAGCCATTTGCGGTTGATTAGCCACTCGGCCGAGAGGTTTGCGGTAAATCTGTTGTCGCGTTCTTTCTTATAACTGTCTAGTTCGCGGTCGGGGTCGGCCTTCGAATTATATCCGCCCACATTGCCCGTAAGACCGATGTTGAGCGTCAAGGGCATGCTGTGACGCATCAATACATGCATATAATGCGCCGAGAGCACATTGCGTTGATAGGCCGTGTAGGGCGAAGTGATGTCGCCAAAGGTGCGAGCGTGCTCCATGGAGAAGTTAAACAATCCCCATTTACCGCCTAGGTCGATGCCTTTACTTAGTGCCACTTGGCGCGTGTTTTGGTTTAACTTGGCTTCAACAATAAAAGGCGACTTGCCACGGCGTGTGTTCACCTTCACCACACCATTGCTTAGGTCGCCATATTCAACCGAAGGCACGCCCGTAACCACCTCAACGCTCTCGATATTGGCCGTGCTAAGGGTGCGCGTGCCCGCTCCGAGCGTTTCGCCAGGCGTGGCGTTATTGTCTAGTCGCATGCCATCCACCTCGATAGCCGTACCAAACGAGGCGTTACCCATCTCGCCACCACTGCTGCGAAGGGCAATGCGAGTGTCGCGAAGCAGAGAACTGTTCCAGGTTTTGCCACCGGGAAGCAAACTCATGATGTCGCCAAGGTTCAGCGCTTGCCGATTGTCGAGAGCCAGGCGGTCGATGGTGTAGCTGGTGGTGCCCACGTCGGCTTTGCGTTTGGCCACCACTTCCACCTCGTTAAGCTTGAGGTTGTCGGCATTTAGGGCGATATTTAGCGACGGCATGCTAGCCTTGATGTTGAGGGCAGCGGTGTATGTGGCAAAGCCAAGACAGCGCACAGTGAGCGTAACGTTGCCCGTTGGCACGTTTTTGATGGCAAAACGCCCCTTACTGTCGGTGATGGCCCACAGCTCGCACTCTTTAAGCATCACGGTTGCATACTCCACTGGTGTCCCATCGGCCTTGGCTTTGATGGTTCCGCCGAGCAATACGCCTTGTGCATTGGCAGTGGTTAAATGGCTCATCGTAAGTAAAAGGATGGCAAAACAGATTTTGAACATTCGCTTTTATTGATTATTAGATGGAGATGCGTGGCATCTGCTTTGCAAAATTAGGTATTAATAACCAAACAAACAATACCTAAAAAAGGGGATAACAGGCTCTGTGTTTCAAGCTTTTATGCTCTTTACTAGTCATATAAATAAGTCTTTAACCGCGATTATGGGCAACGAACGCTGCATTATGCGCGTATGGGTGTTGGCGCACTGCACTTTGCAAGGGCTAACAACTAAGGGGAGAGATAGCAAGTTATAGGTATCAGAATTGTTAAATGTGTTATTTTTATTTTACAAAACGCAGTTTTTAAACCAACCATTCTAGAAAAAGATGCGTGCAAAAACCTATGTTTTTACCCTCGAAAGCCACAATTTGCAACTTCAAGGAACGCTGTTTGGAGTGTGAATTGTGGCAAAAACCTAGTTTTTAGCTTTCTATTTCGCCCCGAACAACAAAATTTGGACCTGCCCAAAGGCCAACTTTCACCTCAAAAAGGTGGTTTTTGCAAGGCTAACTCTTACTAAACGCAGTGTGATATGTAGCAGTTAGCATGGTAATATGTAGCAGTTAGCACGCTAAAATGCTATCTTTTACACCAAAAATGCTGCTTTTAGCACGCTAGAAGGTGGTTTTTACCCCTAAAAAAGCCTTATTTTCGACCTAAAACTCTAAGTAGCAAGTATTTATAAAACTTGCGAAATACGCCCAAAAATCGGAGCAACGTAGGCGCAGCGAGCAAAGAAGGGCGTAATAAAGGTAAAATTCGGTGCGATATTTTTACAAAAAACAATTGTTTAACCCCGCTTTCGCATCACAAAAGCCAGCATCTCGTTAAACACATCCACGTTGGCCAACTTCATGATACCCAAATAAAGCACGCCAGCCACAACCACGCGCACAGCCAAAAGCAAAGGCAACAACGTGATTTGCTGGGTTAAAAACCACGTAAAGGCCATAACGCCAAGGGCAGCAAGGGCAAAGGGGAGCGTGTCGCGAGCAAGAAACCGAAACTTGTAATCGGCCAAACGGCGCGCAAAGAAACCCCAAACACCAAAGCAAAGAATGTTAAGCACCACAAGCGTGCATATCATACACTTGATGCCGAAGGGATAAAGCAACAGCATAGCCAACACTTGAGACACCACCAAACCCAAATTGACATAAAGATATACCGAAGAGCAGCCCTTGCTTATCACCAAATTGGAAAGCAAAAACGACAGCGGAACAAACGCACCACTAATACAAAGCAGGCGCATAAACTCGGCACTCTGAGCCCATTTGCTGGTGATGGCCACGAGAATGAACTCGTGCGACACCATGCCCAAACCAAAAAGCAAGGGGAAAGAGAGAAAAGAAGCCAGGCGCATCATCTTGCGAAGCACGCGCAATTGCCGTTCGCGCTCGCTGCCCACATCCACCAACACGGGCTGCGCCACCTGTGTTAGCATGCCTTGAATTAAGAAAAAGGCCTTGGAGTGCCATTGATAAGCCTGATTGTAGGCACCTGTGCTAGCAGCCGAATAATAACGACCCAACAAAAGGTTCATCACATTGTTGTTGATGTCGGCAAGAATGGCCGAGAATAGCAGTTTGCTGCTAAACTTAAACATGCGCCTAACAGGGCCGAAATCTATCTGGAACGTGGGTCGCCAGTGCGAGTAATGCCAATAAAGCAGCGTGTTGAGCAGCACGTAAAGGTTGGTTTGGGTGGCCAACGACCAATAAGCGTAGCCCTTCCAAGCCATGAACACGCCCGTGAGACTCGATACGATGGTGCTGGTGAGATTGGCTTTGGCCACCTGCTTGGCCATGATGTGCTTGGCCAAATAGGCCGACTGGGCTGTGCCGAAGCTAGAAAAGATGAGCGAAAGAAAAGCATAACGGCACAAAGGCACTAGCTGGGGCGTGTGGTAATAATGGGCAATGAGCGGAGCAGACAAGAAAAGCAGGGCATAAAGCGCAAGGCCCATGCCGATATTAAACCAGAAAACCGAGTTGTAATCGCTGTGTTCGGGTTGTTTGAGGTTGTTAAGGGCTGCTTTGAAGCCACTGTTTTGCAGTTCGTTGGCCACAAGCGAAAACACACTAATCATGGCAATCATGCCATAATCGGTGGTGTCGAGCAATCGGCCCAGCGCAATACCCACGGCCATGCCGATGAGTTGCATCAGCAAATTGTTTATTGCGCCCCAAAATAAGCCCTTAGCTGTTTTCTCTTTTAATGATTCCATAATGGCTTGAAGTGATGGCCAGGTGCGGGCTGGGCAACGATTGGCTGCCCTAAGTGCCCATATGGCCAGGTGTTAAGCAGATGCAAATTTAGCACATGTAGGCAAAACCACAAAGAAAAGGGGGGAGTAAAAACAACTGTAAGGCCAGAGCCTTGGCTGTAAAGCATGTTTTTGGAGGCAGAAGTATTGTGCAAGACGATGCCTAAGAAGAGCAAAAGCCACCAAAAACAAAAAGGGGAGAAGCGCAATTACGTGCACTTCTCCCCGTGGTTGTAAACGGTTAGCCCTACAAGATGGCACTACCACCAGCAGACGTTAGCGCTGCCGGGGCACCATCGCAAACAAATGTGCGGGCCAAGAGCCAGAAACTATTCGGGACAGCGAACAGCATCAACAAATTGAGGCGTTTGTCCATCGGGCCAAGAGAAGTAATAAGCATTGAAGCCATTACCCGTTAGGTCGGTAACAACCCATTTATTGCCCTGTGCTTGTGCCTCGTTAAAACGCCAGTAGGCCACCAGGTCTTTCGAAGTGGGGTCTACCCAGCATACATTGTTCTTGAGTTCGGCAGCCGTTCTGGCAGTTGCCCAAACGCGCGCCTCGCTAACCCATCCTTCCATACATCTGTCGTCGCTGGCCGATTGTCCGATATAGAAGAAGTCGTTTTGTCCATAGGCATTGGCCAGATTAATTGTTCGGCGACTATCTGTTGTTTCGGCTTGCAGTTCGCCATTGATATAGATGTACTTTTTGCCTGTTTCGCCATTGTAAACACAAGCCAAGTGCACCCATTTATCATTAGGAAGCACATCGCGCGAGTCCATGTGGTTGGGGTCGCCCAGCTGTAATTTCCATCCATCGGCAGCACTTCCAGCCGTTCTTAAGCAGAGATTTTCTTCCAATCCCATAACGGAGTAGCACCATTTTACGCTCGAGGAGTTCATTTTTTTGAACCTTACGCGCGCCTCAAAGGTAACACTCTTCATGGCATGCGTGTCGAAACGTCCCGTGTTATTACTAAAGTCGGCATAATAGAAACGCCAAGGTGCATCCAAGTCGGCCGCTTTGGTAACAATAACCTGATTAACCACCACGTAGATGGTGCGCGAAGCCTCGATAACAGGCATGCTAGTGCCCTTCACACCGTCAATACTAATGGGCAGAACATAGGTGGTACCAAACTTCATTGCATCGCGATTGATGATGGTGAGCTTAGTGCCCATCTCCGAAATGTGCTTACCTTGAGCAATGGTTTGGGCAGCATTTTCCAGCTTATAAGCCTCTTGAGGCAGCAATTCGTAGTTTTTGTGATGCTCTTTATTGAAAGCTTCCACCAGTTCGGGTGCAGCTTTGAGCGTAACGGTGGTGTTCTGTTCCACCGTTTCGCTAGCAGCCACGTTCACAGCGATAGCCGAAGGCACATCGTCGACGGTGAGAGTGGTGGTAACCTCTTTGCCTTGCGTACCCACGATGTAAAGTCCGTCGTAGGTTTTAATGCCGTTGCTGCATGCAGAAGCCACGAGAATGGCAAGCAACGCGGGCAGTTTTGTGATTATTTTTTTCATTGTTGCGTTCCTTTTTTAGGGTTTAGTGGTGTCGGCGTTGTCGTTATGTTTTTGCATAATTTGTATAGCCTCGCGGGTAAACTTATAGTTGGGCGAGTTGTCGTAATCGTTCTCCATGTGATAAGTTCCGCATCCGCCCTTTCGTGTGGCTTTCTTACCATTGTATTCGGGTAAGAAACTAGCCATGCCAAGAATAGAAGGAACGCGCGTTTTGCCATCTTCGAGCAAGTGACCAACACCGCCATTGGCAGCCATTCCGCCTTCGAAAGTTTCAGCAAAGATGTATTGTTCGGGTTTCCATCCACGTGCGGCCGCCCTATTGAAGCGATTTTGCAGGTCGTAATAGCTTCGGCTATTGTAGGCTTGCACCACACCGTAGTTGAAATACTCGGCCAATTCGGGTTTAACATCGTAAGGCACACCGTCGATGATGAGCAATTTGTCGGTTCCACTCTTAGGACCAATAAACTCTCCCAGCTTCTTTACGAAGATTTCCATGTTGTCGCGGTAGTTGGGATACACGTTAGTGGGTCCCACAAGCGGACCAGTGAAGGGTCCACCAGCAGGGTCTTGGTAGCCCGGTTCATAATCGAGGTCGATGCCTTGATAGCCATAAGTATTCATTGTATCAATCAATGCCATGGCATAACGCTCAATAGCCTCGCGCGTTACTTGGTCGTGGTTTTCGCCTTCGAGGAAATTTTGTGGAATTTTGTGAGCAAAGATGGTAAAGGTAACACGTGTTCCCTTTACGTTTTGCACATATTCCATATCCTCGCGGTCGTATGTTCCGCTCCAAATAGAAATAATGTCGACGCTATCGGGCACGCTTTTGAGCGACCCTCTCATGTTAGGCGACTTGGTGTTCCATCCGCCAAACCAACCAAAAAACACCTCATGGTCGGTTCGTTGCTTATAAGCACGAAGGTCGGCATAATACTGTTCGCTCTTTACTTCGGGCTTAATGATTTCTAAAGCCTCGATGTTGGTGTTGCACGAAGCGAGTGTTGCCAGTGCAAGAACCCCAGTAGCAAGTCCCTTTAATATATATTTTGTGTACATTTTAAGCTAAGTTTGATGTATGAATGTAAATGAGTGATAGCCTCAAGGAATTTATTGTTTGTCCCACCAAAGGCTAGTTCCACCCGTATCTTCGCCTCCAAGCAGTTGCACAGCCTTCTCCACTTCGGCCTTATTGCCAATATATTCGCTAGCGGGGAAGGGAACACGGCGCACCTGAATGTTGGTGTTAACCTTGCCATTACTAAAGTTATCAACAACGGGGAAGAGCTTAGGATAGCCCGTTCTGCGGAATTCGCTCCATGCTTCTTGGCCAAGAGGATAGATAGCAATCCATTTTTGGGTAATGATGCGTTCTAGTTTCTTAGCATCGGTGGCGTTATCGTCCCATGCAGGCGTGATGTCCGATGGTGCATCGGCAGCTGGTAGTCCTCTCATTCCAGCGTAAGCGCTGGGTGTGTTGGTGCTAGCTAGGTAGTTATCAGCACTGTCAGACAATCCATGTTGTGCCAACGAGGTGCGCACACCCTCTTCGTAAAGGTCTTTAGCCGTGCCACCCATGTTCCATCCGAGCAATGCACCTTCGGCTCTAAGCAACCACATCTCGGCCGCATTCATCCAAACATAAGGTGTGGAACGTGTGATAGTGGGTGCAGAAAGCTTATTGTTGCCTTGGAAATTTTTGCCATTGCGCATACCATTACGCATGCCTCGATACTGTCCATCAATAGCGGGAGCAAAGAACTTAGACAAACGGGGGTCGCTAAAACCGTTAAGGTAAGCATCCATTGATGCGCTCATGCGGTCTTCGTTGTAGCCCTCGGTGCTATAAATATTATAGAAGGGGTTGTTATACGTGAACGAAAGCGCGCCCACGGTTTGCATTACGGCGTTGTCTTCATTTTCTTCAATCACGCCATAATCGTTGTTTACAGCAGCTTCGGCCAGTGCTTGAGCACCATCGTAAGCCTTATGGCAGCGAATGGCCAAGCGAAGTTTGAGCGAATTGGCAAAACGAATCCACTTTTTAAGGTCGCTTCCGTAGATAAGGTCGAAATTGCTGAGAGGCTTAGCACTGGGGTTAAGTCTGTCGAAAGCCGTTAGCACGCCAATGGCATGGTCTAGTTCGCTGAAGAAACGCATGTAAACATCCTTCTGCGAATCGTAGGGCACAGGCGTTTGCAGTCCAAAACGAGTGTAGGGGATAGGCCCATAGATGTCGGTTGTTTTATGCATAGCCTCAACCTTCACCACTTCGCCCACGGCAAAGAGCACGCTCGAGGAGTCGGTTTTGAGTCGCAGTTGTTGCCAATTGCTCATCACCTTGGTGTAAGCCACCGAGAAAGGGCGGTCTTTCCAGCCATCGGGGAACACATAAGTAGTGGCATTATATCCACCCTCCCAGCTTTGCGTGCCAGCATAATAGCCAGCATACATATTGCCAAAGAGGTCTTCTGTGAGCTGAAAATCGTTTTGGTCTTCGGCCACCACGTTGCGTTGCAGCGTGGTAAGATAAGTTCCGTACAAGTTATCTTGCGCCAAACGACTAACGTGTACCTTGTCGGGGTCGTCGTTAAGACTAGAGTCGAGACAGCCATATATAGGCGTGCACAACGCTACAAGTGCACATAGCTTTATGAAATGTTTATTCATTGTTGCTTGTTTTAAGATGTTTGGTTAGAAATTAACCTTCACGCCGAAGCCCAAACTACGCTGGCTGGGAGGCATAAAATAGTCGAACCCTTGATAATAGGTGCCAGTATTGGCGGTTAATTCTGGGTCGAAGGGTGCTCGATTGTAGAGCATCAGCAGGTTATGTCCTGTTAGCGACACGTTCACTTTTAGCTTATTGGCAAACCAAGAAGCAGGAAGGTCGTAAGAAATAGACATCTCGCGCAGTCTAACATTCGTGGCACTGTATGCGTAATGAGCCAAAAGGCCAGTTCGTCCGCCAGCAACCACACCGTAATATTGCTCTGCATTGATTAAACCATTGTTTACTTTCACACCTCCAGCGTCGCGAGCGTCGGCCGTTTGTTGAGAAACACCAAACTGGTCCATAAGTGCTTGTGTGGCCGAAACCACTACTCCACCCACGCGTGCATCGAGCATGAAGCCCAATTCGATGCCTTTCCAAGCAAAGGTGTTGCGCAATGAGATGTTATAACGTGGTGCAGCCGAGCCCACTTTCACAAAGTCGTTATCGTCTTTTTGTACACCGCCAGTTGCAAGGATGTTGCCTTGATAGTCTTGTTTGAGGTGAGAAGCGTAGATATCCGACATTGTTCCGCCCTGACGAAGAATCATTTTGTACGATTCGGCCGATGAAACTTCAAACTCTGTTGGTGCTTTCACCGTGGTGTTTGTGGTGTGATCGGTGACGTATTCGGGCAAAAGTTCCTTGATTTCGTTACGGTTGAGCGAGTAAACCAGGTTTGCAGTCCAGTCTACAGGACCTAATTTCTGGTTGTAAGTGGTGCTAAGTTCAATACCCCAGTTGTTCACCTTACCAGCGTTTTCGTAGGCAAACTCGTATCCAGAGCTAGGAGGAAGCTTGTAACGGAACAGTTGGTTGTAGGTGTTACTATTATAATAGGTGGCGGCAATGTTGAGTTTATTACCAAAGAGGCGCAAGTCCATACCCAATTCAAAGGCCTTTGTCATCTCAGGTTTGAGGTGATAAGCGGGCGTATGGGCGTTGCTGGTGGGAGTTCCATTAGAAAGAGCCACCGCATCGCTTGTGAGATAGGGCGACGGGGGGTTACCCACTTGGGCGTAACTACCACGTATCTTCCATAGTGAGAATATCTCTTTGGGCAAGGGAAGCACCTCGGTGAGCAGCACCGAAGCACCAACAGAGGGATAGAACACGTGGTTGCTGCCAGTGCCAAGCAACGTAGAGAAGTAGTCTACACGACCTGTGGCATCGGCAAAGAGGAAGTTGCGGTAGCCCACTTCAACCTTTCCGTAGAACGATTGCGTTTGTGTGTGCAGGTTGGCGTGCGCTGTTGTGCTCTCTGCAGGCGACATATTAGAGGGATGGAAGAAGTTTGGCACTCGCACAAGGTTGCCTTCGAAGGTCTTACTCTTATAACGCTCGTCGAAATAGCTACCTCCGAGGTTGGCCAATAGGTGCCAATCGTCGCCAAAACGTTTGTCTACGTTAACGAGGAAATCGAGATAGGTAGACGAATTCTTATCATCTTGCGTCATCCAGTTACCTGCTGGCTTAGAGAATAGTCCGTCGGTAGAGGCATAAAGTTTGCGTTCGAAGTCGGTATAAGCATTGTCCATGCGTGCACGACCTAGGATATTAAGCCACGAGGTGATGTTCCAGCGAGCCGAGAAGCTAGCAATGAAACGCTCGCGCTTGGTATCAAACTGGTTGCGATTAACAATCCAGAAGGGGTTTTGTATGCCAAGA
Organism: Hoylesella shahii; assembly: GCF_937990675.1. Classification (NCBI taxonomy): domain Bacteria; kingdom Pseudomonadati; phylum Bacteroidota; class Bacteroidia; order Bacteroidales; family Prevotellaceae; genus Hoylesella; species Hoylesella shahii. The sequence goes on from NZ_CALKQY010000004.1 coordinate 46,998, forward strand.
CCCATGTTTCCATAAGGCCAGTTCTGTGTTTTAAAGCTTCTAACGGCGTTAAACATTTCGTAAACGGCATAACGATTGATGTCGTCGCTGGGTGGGAAGAGGTAAGTGGGCACCAAGGGGTTGTAGAACATACCCTGGCCAATACCATTCTTCGTGTTCTGCTTTACGTAAAGCAAGGTGAAATCCAATTGCAACACATCCTTAACCACATCCCACGAGTTGCGGAATGTGAAGTTATAGCGATTGTAACGGTTGTTGGGCACAATGCCACCTGCATTAACCGCACCTGCTGAAATATGTGTTTGACTGGTTTCGCTACCCGTAGACAGCGCCACAGAGTTAGAAACATTGAAGCCCGTTTTAAAGAAATCGAGGGGATTGTAATTAGAAGGGTTATCCAATTTCTCGCCCCAGCTAGCAAATTCGCCTTCCTTTCGTCCGTAGGTGTTTTGGAATTTGGGCGTTACGAATGGGCTAGAGAAGGTGGTACTGTTAGAGAACGATACCTTAGGACGCCCCACTGTGCCTTTCTTTGTGGTGATAAGGATAACACCATTGGCACCACGATTACCATAAAGAGCAGCAGCCGAAGCACCCGTTAGCACCGACATGCTTTCGATATCATCGGGGTTGATGTTTGAAATACCATCGCCGTCGGCCACTTCAACCGACTCGTAGAAGTTGTCGCTTTGCTTTGTGCGTAGTCCTTGCATGGGAATACCATCAAGAACATATAAGGCATTGTTCTCGCCGAATAGCGATTTGGTACCGCGCATCACCACTCTTGACGAGCCGCCCACGCCCGAAGCGTTTTGATTGATGGTTACACCGGCTATTTTTCCAGCCAAAGCGTTCACAAAGTTGGCGTCTCTCACGCGCGTAACCTCACTTCCCTTGAGGTCTTGCACATTGTAAGTAAGGGCCTTTGCTTCGCGTTTAATACCCAAAGCCGTCACCACCACCTCGTTCAGTAGCTTCTTGTCTTCTTCCATAACGATGGTCATGGGCGACGTGGTGTTCACCTTTAGCGTTTGTGTGGCATAGCCCACATACGACACTTCGATGGTTTCTCCATCGTTTGCTTGCATCGAGAAATGTCCGTCGATGTTGGTAATGGTACCTCCTTTGCCATCTCTGCTCCTCACGCTAACGCCAATCAGCGGTTCGCCATTGGCATCTGTCACCGTTCCTGATACGGTTTTGCGCGTTGTTTGTTGCAAAGATGTTGCATTAGGATGCGTGTTGCTTGTGGTAGCCATGGCCCATGTTGTGGGCGAGAGCACCAAACAAGCCAACAGAGCAGCCCTATTTGCAATGGGCTGCAATGCGTTACAGTGTTTAAGCATCTTCTTATTTATTATTGTAATGATGTAGATAGTTTATCTATTTTGTTTTTAGTAAATTGCGATTGCAAAGGTATAATATTTATGTGATACGTGCAAATAAAAAGGACACCATAAAAAACACACTGTTTTTACATGTTGATAGCACAACATTTGCTCTTGTTTACATTGTGTAACAAGCATTAGCCTATTTGTTTATTCTACGCTGCATAAACCTTACTACAACAAGAAAAAAGACGATTTAAAGTTTATTATCGCGTGTATTATTTGCCGATTGTTTTACGTATGAATATCCACTGCAACCCGCCAACACACAAATCACAGCGTGCATAAATGTTAACGACCAAACATTTCGTAATTCTTCACTTGTATTGTGCCTTACTTATCTGTCAACTTATGAATATAAAAAAAGGGATTCCGCTGAATCCCAACCTTTTGTTAACCTTAAATCTAATACCATGAAAAACACAATGCAAAGGTATTAAATATTATCGTGAATTGCAAATTATACAGATATTATTTCTTATATTACGCGCAAATTTAACGTTTATCAACTGTTTTGGTGTTTAAAATGCATAAAATGAGGACGTTTGGGATAGTAATGGCAATATATTTTGATACATAATGGTGTAGAAAATAATTTACACATTATAACGAAAAGACTACAAAATTGATTGATTTATCCCCAAAATGGGCATTAAATATTGCGTTTAGTCGGGATTTTGTGGCTAACACATCTGCCTGATGCTGCACATACGGAATGGTTTGGTTTGATAATTACGCGCGCTTTAAAGCCTAATAACGCCTATGCTCAACACAATTGCACACTTTCGCCTGTGTTAAACATCATCATTATGTAGAGATATCCTACTTATTATCCTATCTTTGCACCATGTTTGATAAAGACGAATAACAATTTAATTAGATATATGATTCAGGAAAATAAAATGGTGCAGCGCGCACGCTATGAAAAGATGGTTCAAATGCTGTTATCTCTATTGTCATTGGGGGCACAACCCTCCCGCCAGCGCAAACGCCACGTTAGCAGATTTGCTTATTTGCTGCTTGCCATGTCCCTCTCTATCTCTGCGCAAGCGCAAATGCTTTTCTCGGAAACAATGACGATGGACATTGATAGTACTAAGACTTTGCAAGGCACATTGCTGCCCGTGCTCGACTTTAAAACTGAGAAAGAGAATGTGATAACCCTGAAAAACACCGCCAATCTTAACCTGCTGATTAACAAAAATCGCGTGGTGAACCTTATCAACAAACTGGAGTTTTCGGCTTATGGCAAAGAAGTTATGGTGAGCGGTGGATATGTTCATGCCGAATTTCGTTATCTGTTGCAGCACGCTTTTGAGGTTTACCCCTACGTTGAGTCGCAATGGGCTGGCAGTAGAGGCATGAATTATAAGATTTCTACTGGATTGCAGTCGCGCTACCGATTGGCAAATACGAAGCATTTTTTGATGTTTGCCAACCTTGGTTTGTTCTACGAATTCGAGAAATGGGAATATCCCGACCCTCCTGCTGGCGTTAGTAGTCATGCTTATAGCCGCAGTATTAAGAGCCATTTATCGGTAAGCTTTAGGCATTCTATTGGCGAACACTGGCAATTAACCACCACTCTTATCCACCAAGCCAAGCCCGATAGCTACCTTAAAAGTGCTCGATTGGGCGGTGCTGTCGACTTAGCTTACCGCATTACGCCAACTGTTGGTGTGCGTGGCACATATCGTCTTATCTATGATACGGCGCCTATCGTACCCATTCGCAAAGATTATAACACGGTTGAGGCAGGGCTTGACATCTCTTTTTAGTCTCATGCTAGGTGTTACCAAGGGCTTTTGTGTGGCCTTTGCCACTACTTTTGCGCGCTGCTCAGTGCAATAGCCCATACAATCATGCTATAAACGCCTATATAATAGGTATAAAAGAGAGGGGGATCGGCAAGTTTTCTCAACTGCCAATCCCCCATGAAATATGTATTTTATCAACTAACTTTCGTTATTATTTCAGGTAATATTTGTTGGTTACCTTGAAATCGTCGTCAAATTCGTAAACCAAAGGTGTACCCGTGGGTATTTCCACGTTGATAATTTCTTCGTCAGAGATGTTCTCGAAATACTTAATGAGCGAACGCAACGAGTTGCCGTGAGCTGCAATAAACACGCGCTTGCCTTCCATTACAAGGGGTTTAATCTCGTTTTCAAAGTAAGGAACAGTACGTGCAATGGTATCTTTAAGGCTTTCGCACATAGGAACATCTTCTACAGGCACATCGCGATAAGCGGGATTTTTGCGTGCTGAGTACACGTTATCTTCTTCCATCATAGGTGGACGCACGTCGAAACTTCTGCGCCAGATATGTACTTGCTCCTCGCCATACTTCTCTGCGGTCTCTTTTTTGTTAAGACCTGAGAGGGCTCCATAGTGGCGTTCGTTTAGTCTCCACGACTTAATAACGGGCAACCACTCGCGTTCCATCTCCTTCAGTACTATTTGTTGCGTGTTGATGGCACGCTTCAAATAAGAGGTATAGCATACATCAAAGTCCAAGCCGGCTTCTTTTAGCAACTCACCTGCACGCTTTGCTTCTGCCTTTCCCTTGTCAGAGAGTTCCACGTCTACCCAACCTGTGAACAGGTTCTTTTGGTTCCACTCGCTTTCGCCATGGCGAATAATCACTAGTTTTTTCATACGAAGTGTTGTATTATATATATAAATAATGTGTAAGCTTACAAAGTGCAAATTTATATATTATCAACCGCTTGGGCAAGCGCTACCTATTGGGGTGTAGTGAAAAATAGTTAAATCATCGAATAATGTGCTTTTCGTGTCTTATAATTATTTGTTAAATCCTCTCTTACCCTTTCTTCACCCTGCTTTTGCCTGCCCTTCTCTATGCATCTGCCTGGTTTTTCCTTGTTTTTTGTGGCTTTTTTCGTCTTTTTATCCTCCTTTTTCCCTCCCTTTTGCCTTAACAATCGTTCGCCAAAGGTATATAAATCACTTAAAAAACTTAATCTTTTTTGTTTTTGTTCGTTAAATAATGCGTATTACATTCTCAACGAAGAAATACACTTACTAGCCTATATATAAATGGTTATTGACCAGCAAAATGCACTTACTGGCCAATAACCAAAGTTTGCAACAAAAGCTACAACCACTTACAGGGCAAAGCAACATGGCACAAAGCATGCCAAAAGCGAAGCCACTGCAAGGCAAAAGCCTACTCTTTGGCCTCTTCTTTGGGTCGTTTGGGTGGTTCGGGCATGGCCTTTGCTTTTACCTTAATGGGGTCGAAGCCCTCGCCATACACGCCAATAACCGAACTCTGACTAACAAAGGCGTTAGGGTCGAGCACTTTAATAAGGCGGAAAATCATTTGACTTTCGTTCTTCTTTGCTAGCACACACAGCACTTTCATTTCCTTACCTGTGTACCATCCATGCCCATCGAGAATGGTAACACCGCGGTCGGTGTGCAAAGCAATGGCACTGGCTATCTCTTGATACTTACGCGAGAAGATGAGAAACTGCACCGATTCGCGTCGGGTGTTCATCACATAATCAAGCATAAAGTTCTCCACAATCATCGTACACAGACCAAAAACCATCATTCTAGCCCGCTCGTAATACGTGCCAAACTGTGGAAAGAAGAAACAACTGCCAATGATAAAGATGTCTACAAGGAACAACACCTGACCCAATGACAGGTTGAAAAACTTGTTTACTACGGCGGCAATGATGTCGGTTCCACCTGTACTACCATTGTTAAGGAACACGATGGCCAACGACGAACCCGTCAACGTACAGCCGATAAGCAGCGACATGAAGTTGTTTCCAGGACCAAGTATCTGCACAAACTGGTCGGTTCCTTCAATCTTCGGCATCAGCTCTTGCGCATATTCCAGCAAGAAATACAAGGCTGCCGTGGCATAGATGGTCTTTAACAGGAAGCGCCAGCCCAGCACTTTCAGTGCCAAAACCAAGAGCGAGATGTTGATAATGGCGTAAGTGTACTGTATTTTAAAGCCCGTGGCATAGAAAACAACGAGCGATGCACCCGTAACTCCGCCTGTTACAATCTCGTAGGGCATGATAAACACCACCAGACCAAACGAATACAGGCATAATCCGAGTGTGATAAACACATAGTCTTTAATCTCGCTAAGGAGCATTTTATGGTCGATTGTCATATCGTATTTAGTTTATGAGGGTTTTAGTTTTTGAGGTTTTGAGTTTATGAGGTTTTGAGTTTATGAGGTTTTGAGTTTATGAGGTTTTGAGTTTATGAGGTTTTGAGTTGGGGAGGTTATGAGTTTTTGAGTTTATGAGACTCTGAGTTTATGAGGCTTTGAGTTTATAGTCTCAAAAACTAATCAACTAATTAACTCAAAAACTCATAAACTCAAAAACTCAAAAACTCAAAAACTCACCAACTTAAACATCATCCTTTCACCACGATGTTAACGATTTTCTTCGGCACAACAATCACTTTCAGCACCTGTTTGCCTTCAAGGAATTTAGCCGCGCGCTCGTCTGCCATGGCTGCTTGCTCTATTTCGGCGTTGGTTGCTGTGGCAGGGAAAGACATTTGGAAGCGCGCTTTACCGTTAAAGGCAATGGCTAGTTGCACTTCAGTTTCCTCCAAATACTTCTCTTCGTAGGCAGGCCATTGGGCATCGCACACTGTTTGACTGTTGCCAAGCGCCGCCCAAAGTTCTTCGGCGATGTGCGGAGCAAAAGGTGCAAGGGCCACAACGAGGTTAGAGAGCAGTGCTTTATTGGTGCAATGGGCTTGCGACAGTTCGTTAACACATATCATAAAGGCAGCCACAGCCGTGTTATACGAGAAGGCAGGAATGTCGGCCGATACCTTTTTGAGCAGTTTATGCACCGATTTAAGCTGTTCGGGCGTTGCTTCGGCATCGTTGGGGATAAACTCATCCGTGCGCATGTTGTAGAACAAGCCCCAGAACTTCTTCAAGAAGCGATGACAACCATCAATTCCGTTGGTGTCCCATGGTTTACTTTGTTCCACCGGACCGAGGAACATTTCGTATAGGCGCAGCGTGTCGGCCCCGTAGTTTTCAACAATGAGGTCGGGATTTACCACATTGTACATACTCTTCGACATCTTCTCTACGGCCCAACCGCACACATACTTACCGTTTTCGAGCACAAACTCGGCATCCTTATATTCGGGTCGCCATGCGCGGAAGGCGTCAATATCGAGCACATCGCCATGAACAATGTTCACATCCACGTGTATGGGCGTAACCTCGTATTGGTCTTTCACTCCCAGCGACACGAAGAGAGGCGCCTTTTGAGCATCGCCTTCGGTTCTTTGCACACGATAAACAAAGTTGCTTCGACCTTGAATCATACCCTGGTTAACCAATTTTTGGAAAGGTTCGTCGTTCACAGCCACGCCCAGGTCGAAGAGGAATTTGTTCCAGAAGCGGCTATAAATAAGGTGACCGGTGGCGTGTTCTGTTCCACCCACATAGAGGTCTACGTTCTGCCAGTAGCTAACAGCCTCGTTGCTCACCAGTGCTTGGTTGTTGTGTGGGTCCATATAGCGCAAGAAATAAGCCGACGAACCAGCAAAACCTGGCATGGTGTTAAGCTCCAAGGGGAACACCTGTTGTCCGTCTATCAAATTCTTATCCACCACTTTACAAGCTTTCTCGTCCCACGCCCATACTTTGGCGTTGCCCAGAGGTGGTTCGCCCATGGCCGTGGGTTGATAATTGTCTACCTCGGGCAATTCAAGTGGTAAGCATTCTTGCGGTATCATGTAGGGCATATCGCCCTTATAATATACGGGGAAGGGTTCGCCCCAATAGCGTTGGCGCGAGAATGTGGCATCGCGAAGGCGATAGTTCACCTTAATGCGACCCAAATTGTGGCGCGAAACATATTCTTTGGTCTTGGCGATGGCCTCCGTTACGGTTAGTCCGTTGAGCACAAGTCCCTCGTTTGCGGCGCTGTTAGCCACGGGCGAGTTGATCACGATGCCCTCTTTGGCGTCGAAACTCTGCTCCGAAACATCGGCCCCTTCGATAAGTGGCACGATGGGTAGCGAGAAATGACGAGCAAAAGCATAGTCGCGACTGTCGTGTGCAGGTACAGCCATAATGGCTCCAGTGCCATAACCAGCCAGCACATAATCGCTAACCCATATGGGAAGTGCGTCGCCAGTGAGGGGGTTAACAGCGTAAGTGCCCGTGAAAACACCACTAACCTTGCGGTCGGCGATGCGTTCGCGTTCGGTTCTTTTCTTCGTAGCCTCAACGTAGGCCAGCACTTCGGCACGTTGTTCGGGCGTGGTAAGGCGGTCTACCAATTCGCTTTCGGGAGCTAGCACCATAAAGGTAACACCAAAAATGGTGTCGGCGCGAGTGGTGAAGATGGTGAAATGTTCATCGCTATCTTTCACGGCAAACTCCACTTCGGCCCCTTCAGAACGACCAATCCAGTTGCGTTGTGTCTCTTTGAGCGAGTCGGTCCAGTCCACTTTGTCCAGTCCTTCGAGCAAACGCTGTGCATACGCGCTAACGCGAAGACACCATTGGCGCATTTTTTTCTGTACAACAGGGTATCCACCACGTTCGCTTACACCGTCAACCACCTCATCGTTGGCCAGCACGGTGCCCAGTTCGGCACACCAGTTCACCATTGTTTCGCCCAGATAAGCAATACGATAGTTCATCAGCGTGGCCTGTTGTTCGTGTTCGTTCATTGCGTTCCACTGCTCGGCCGTGATGTGCAACTCTTCGCTACAAGCAGCATTTAGTCCAGCTGTTCCCTCTTCGGCCAACTGCTGTTGCAGTTCGGCGATGGGCAAAGCACGTTGTTGGTCGTTATCGTAGTACGAGTTGAACATTTTTTGGAATGCCCACTGCGTCCATTTATAATATGTAGGGTCGCAAGTGCGCACCTCGCGGCTCCAGTCGAACGAGAAACCAATGCGATCGAGCTGCTCACGATAACGCGCGATGTTGGTTTCGGTGGTCACGGCAGGATGTTGACCCGTTTGTATAGCGTATTGTTCGGCAGGCAAACCATAAGCATCATAGCCCATAGGATTGAGCACATTGTAGCCTTCCAAACGTTTATGCCGAGCAAAGATATCAGAGGCGATATAACCCAAGGGATGCCCTACATGCAAACCTGCGCCCGAGGGGTAGGGGAACATATTGAGTACGTAGAACTTTTTCTTGTTTGTGTCTTCTACAACGCGATAGGTTTGCTGTTCCTCCCATCGCTTTTGCCATTTCTTTTCTATTTCCCTAAAGTTATATTCCATCTTGTTTGTATTTAATTTTCTTGTTTTATAGTTTACTAGCCTACAAGTTAACGAGTAAGCAAAAGGCAAATCAACGAGCCGGCCACAAGTAACTTACCTCCCCCAAATCACGTCTTTCCCCCTAAAGGGGGAGAGAAGTATCGTTTTTTTGTTAAAACGATGTTCTCGCACGCTTATCAACCGCAAAGTTACTAAAAAGTTTTCGGCCTGAAATGCAAAGTGCCAGCTAATGTGTTTGTTTTGCATTTTAGGGAGAAAATATACATAACAACTTGTCGTTTTTCATCACATCCACTAGTCTCGCCCACTATATTATATTCCGTTACTTAAGTGGAGAAAGGTAAGTTGCTAACACAAAAACAGATTATTTTTTTAAAAGTCTACTCTTTTTACGTATATTTGCACCATACCTACGGCCAAATCACTTCATTTTACCAACAAATAACCAACAAAAGTATGACGATGAGAAGAAAAGACCTAATGACTATGGTTGCTGCGGTGTGCCTCCTTTTGATGGTGACACTTTCCTTCAGCTGTTGCTGCAACAACAAAATAGACGTAGAACGTGAGGTGGCAAGTGCCATTCACAGCGATAAGCCCTGTTTAGAACACGTGTACGAAGACGAGGAATGGGACAGTGTGTACATCCTTCTTCCTTATCAAGACCCACACCAACTAGGTCTGCGGATTAGCCATTCCGACCTTAAGAGCCTAGAAAACCTATCACTTGCCGACCAATATTGCACTTTAATCTTTGGTCACAAAGGCGATTTGGTGGCTTATTCAGCTATTAAAAGGTCGGTTGTTGACTTCTCCAACATAAAAGGAAGGAAGTTTCAGCGAAGTTATGTGTTCCAAATGAAAGACTAAGGAACAGAAAGAGAATTTTACGCTATCAATACAGTTTTTTTAGAAAAAAGTAAATTTGCAGTAGAAAAGCGCGATGACCCAACACCATAGAGGGTGGCAAGGACAGATATTAAAGCGCAATTTGCAAATTAAAAACAAACAAGATATGAAAAATGTATTGATCATATCAGGTCATACCAACCTGACTAACGACTCGGTGGCCAACAAAACCATCATTGAAGAACTGCGTAAAGCCCATCCCGAGTATCAATTTAACGTGCTAAGCGAAGCGTATCCCAACTACGTTTTTGACGTTGCAGCCGAACAAGAGAAACTAAAATGGGCCGATGTTATCGTGTTGCAGTTCCCCGTTTTCTGGTATAGCATGCCTTCGCTACTGCGCAAATGGATTGAAGACGTGGTGGTGCATGGCTTTGCCTATGGCTCAGAGGGCACCGCTTTGCAAGGAAAGAAACTCATTGCATCATTCACCACGGGCGCTCCTGCCGAATCTTACAGCAAAGAAAGCTTTGTGGGATACACTTTGGAAGAGATTTTTGGCGCACAATTGAAACCCACAGCCAATCTCTGCGGAATGCAATTGCAACCCTTTGTCTACACCTGTGGCGTGTCGTATGCCAATCGCACCGACCCACAAGCACTCGAAACAATGAAGCAACGATGCCGTGAAATTGGCCGAAGTGATAGAAAATTGCTAATATGAAAGAAGAAAAGTGAAGGAAAGAACGGGCGAAAAGCACAAAAAGGGTGAGAATACGGAAAGGAAAGATGTTGTATAACATTGTCTTATCCAACCTATTTTCTCGCCAAAAGAAAAGCGATTTGCAAACTATTATTACCCAAAACAAACATCGCATCGCCTACTGCCAATGTTACAGAATGGGAATTAAGAGCAGTTAGCCTATTCGTTCCTTCATTTCTTCTACTTTTCGCCTTTCCTCTAACCTTTCATCACCCACCTATTGCAACGTTTACAACCAGTTTTACAGCTAGCCCCAATATATATACCGCAATTATACAAAAGAACACACCAAGCTAAACGTCGCCTAAACTTTATCATAAAGGGTGGATATAGACTAAAACGACTTACCATCTGCAAGGCATTATAGGGCATTGGATAACCAGCGCATGCACAAAACGCAGCAAAGCTTACGTTATAACACCACAAAAAACACAAAGATAAAAACGTTTTAATAAAATTCATGCCAAAAAATTTGTAACTATCTTTTATTTGTTTTACTTTTGCCTTCGTTCTAACTATAAACAATCTAAGTGCTACTATTATGTCCGAAGAATTGGAAGTGAAAGAATTGGACCAAGTTGTGGTTCGTTTCTCAGGGGACTCGGGTGATGGAATGCAGTTGGCTGGAAATATTTTCTCGACCATTTCTGCAACCGTTGGTAATGATATATCGACCTTTCCGGATTATCCGGCAGACATTCGCGCCCCGCAAGGCTCGCTAAACGGCGTGTCGGGATATCAAGTTCACATCGGAGAAGACAAGGTGCATACACCTGGTGACTTCTGCGATGTGCTCGTAGCTATGAATGCTGCCGCGCTAAAAACGCAGTATAAATTCGCTCGCCCTCAAGCAACGATTATTATTGATACGGATAGCTTTGGCCCAAAAGACTTGAAAAAGGCCGAGTTTAAAACCGAAAACTACCTCGAAGAACTAGGTATCGACCAGGACTGCGTGGTGGCTTGCCCCATCACAACGATGGTGAAAGAGTGCCTTAAAGACACAGGCATGGACAATAAGTCGATGCTGAAGTGCAGAAATATGTTCGCGCTAGGTATCGTGTGCTGGCTGTTCAACCGTGATATGGAACTGGCATTCGACTTCTTGCGCAAGAAATTCCATAAAAAACCGCAGGTTGCTGAAAGCAATATCAAAGTGGTGATGGCCGGATATGATTACGGACACAACACGCACTCGTCGGTTCCAGCCACTTATCGCATAGAATCGAAAGTGAAAACTAAGGGCCGCTACATGGACATCACTGGCAATAAAGCCACAGCTTACGGACTTATCGCCGCCGCTGAAAAGGCTGGATTGCAACTGTTCTTGGGCTCGTATCCCATCACTCCCGCAACAGATATTCTCCACGAACTGGCTAAACATAAGAGTCTGGGCGTAAAAACAGTGCAATGCGAAGACGAAATCGCAGGTTGCGCTAGTGCTATCGGTGCTGCTTTTGCTGGAGCACTGGCCGCTACTTCCACTTCAGGACCTGGTGTATGCCTTAAAAGCGAGGCCATAAACCTAGCTGTTATCGACGAACTTCCACTCGTTATTATCGACGTTCAACGTGGCGGACCTTCGACAGGACTACCCACTAAGAGCGAACAAACCGACCTGTTGCAGGCGCTTTATGGCCGAAACGGCGAATCACCTATGCCCGTTATCGCTGCAACAAGTCCCACCGACTGCTTCGACGCTGCTTATATGGCTGCCAAAATAGCTCTCGAACACCTCACCCCTGTTATCCTTCTCACTGATGGATTCCTTGGAAACGGCTCGGGCGCATGGAAATTGCCTGATATTAAGCAACTGCCTGAAATACGCCCACACTTTGCAACCGAAGAAATGCGCAATAACTACACGCCCTATAGACGCGACGAAGAAACGCTTGCACGCTATTGGGCCATTCCCGGAAACGAGGGTTACGAGCATATCCTTGGTGGATTGGAGAAGGATGGAAAAACAGGAAACATCTCTACAGAACCCGAAAACCATAACCTTATGGTACACTTGCGCGCACAAAAAGTGGCCAATATCCCCGTGCCCAATGTGGAAGTGCAAGGCGATGAAGACGCCGACCTGCTCATCGTTGGCTTTGGTAGTACCTACGGACACCTTTTCTCGGCCCTTAAAGCACTGCGCAAACAAGGCAAGAAAGTGGCGTTGGCACAATTTAAATATATTAACCCACTACCCGCAAACACCGAAGAGGTGATACGCAAATATAAAAAAGTGGTGGTGGCCGAACAAAACATGGGACAATTTGCCATGTATCTACGCGCTAAGATTGACGGTTTTGTGCCTTATCAGTATAATGAAGTGAAGGGACAACCGCTAGTCGTAACCGAATTGGTTGAAGCATTTAAGAAAATCATTGAAGAATAAAATGGCGATGAGGAGTTAAGGAGTTAAGACATTAAGGAGTTGAGCCATATGGTTTGTTGCTAATAACCATAGGTTTGTAAGCAAACCGATAGCTGGGCAAGCCAAACAAGACTGATAAAAACCCACAAAACCCACAAAACCCACCAACTTTCTCTTTCATCTTAGCCACCTAATAACAAAGCATATCACTCCCCTCTCCCCTTGGAGAGGGGTTGGGGGTGAGGCTTTTACTTGTCAACTAACAAAACATCTGTTATGACTTATACAGCACAAGACTATAAACAAGGCACCCCAAGATGGTGCCCTGGTTGCGGCGACCATTTCTTTTTGGCTTCGTTGCAAAAGGCGATGGCAGAAATTGGCATCCCTCCATACGAAACAGCAGTGATTTCTGGCATTGGCTGCTCTAGCCGTTTGCCCTATTATATGAAGACCTACGCCATGCAAACCATCCACGGACGCGCGGCTGCTATTGCTACTGGCGCCAAAGTGGCTAACCCTAATCTCACCATCTGGCAGGTTAGTGGCGACGGCGACGGACTGGCTATCGGTGGTAACCATTTTATTCACTGCTTGCGTAGAAACGTAGACATCAACATTATCTTACTGAATAACCGAATCTATGGACTAACTAAAGGGCAATACTCGCCCACATCGCCTCGCGGATTCGTGTCTAAATCGTCACCATTTGGTACTGTGGAAGATCCATTCCGCCCTGCCGAGTTGGCATTTGGCGCACGTGGCAAGTTCTTTGGACGTGCCGTTGCAACCGACGCACCAGGCGTTATGGAACTAATGAAGGCTGGACAACGCCACAAAGGCACTTCGGTTTGCGAAATTCTTCAACACTGCGTTATTTTTAACGATGGCATCTACGACCCCGTTTACTCGTCGCCTGGAAGAAAAACAAACGCCATCTACTTGAAACATGGCGAAAAAATGCTCTTCGGTGAAAACAATGAGTATGGCCTGGCACAAGAAGGCTTCGGACTAAAGGTTGTGAAACTAGGTGAAAATGGCGCCACAATAGACGACGTTCTGGTGCACGATGCTCACGCCGAAGACCACACTTTGCAAATGAAACTGGCACTGATGAACAACGAACAGGGATTCCCCATTGCACTGGGTATTATACGCGATGTTCAAAGTCCTACCTATGAAGAGTGTGTGGAACAGCAAATTGAAGACGTAAAGGGCAAAGCCTCTTACCACAACTTCACTGAATTGCTAGAAACTAACGACATCTGGGAAGTGAAGTAATAAGCTAACCCAAGAGAAAAAGAAGCCTCACCCCCAAACCTTGCACTTGAATGGTGTGCAACATGCGCCGAGTTTGCTCCGCATACTTGCACTTCTCCCCTTTCTTTGCGCATGGTTAGTGGGTGAGGCTTTGTGTTTTGCTAACTTACAACGTGCCACGCTACCCAAAATCAGGGGTCAGTCGTAAAATCTTGTTGCAACTCGCTTCTCTTGCACATCATTTCATGGGTATTTATTTATTGCTGTAGTCGCTTAGGTTAGGCCACCATCCAAGCAATCTACGCAACAATGCTACATCATAAGTTTGAGTTCTGACGTATAGTGTTAAATAGATTGCAAATATTTTACAAACACCAATTGCTTTAACATTTATTCTAGCGAAAATCGCTGCATAAAAACATCGTTTTAGGCCGTAAAATCAGTCGTTCACAAATTATTTTTC
>NZ_CALKQY010000005.1:0-19011 GCF_937990675.1 Hoylesella shahii
CGTTTATATATGAGGATTAAATATCCTCTGTCCACAACAAATCATCAACTCTCACCCCCAATATCTTTGCCAACTGGATGAACATTTCAACATTGGGCTGGGCAACATTAGTTACCCACTTTGATATAACGGCAGGGGCTTTATCCAAAATCTCTGCCAGCTGTTTATTGGTCATTCCTTTTTCGGCGAGAACCACCTTTAGACGGTTTATTTTCTTGCGTTCCATGCTTATGTAACTTGATTACGCCATAAAATTACTCTTTATTTTTCAGAAAGTATGTACTCTGAGTAAAAAGATGGTTGTTTATAGTCAAGAAAATGTTTTTTAATTCATTTTTCTTGTTACAACTTCAATTCTGGCAAACTATTGATAGCCTCCGATTTCAACTTATCCACCGCTCGAGTATATTTCTCAGTGTGCTTCAATCCACTATGCCCTAAAAGACTGACAACAGTCTTGATGTTGGTACCATTATTGAGGATATTTACCGCAAAGCTGGGCGAGCACAATGCCAGCTGATGTGTTTGTTGATGCCTGCACGTTTTACCCACCGTTTCACAGATTTACTGCAACTTTCATACGAGGGGAGGTTGAAGATAGAGGAACTTAGATCCTCTGGAGCTTCACCAATTAAAGAAAGTAATCCGTCATTGAGAGGAATAACTACACCACTATTGGCAGAATGCCCTTTGGTCTTATTCTGCTCAAACTTCAGGAGGCGATTGGTATAGTCGATGTTTTTATAAGTTAGGTCTTTTACATCACAGAAGCGCAGGCCACAATACAGACAAAGGATAAAAGCTCGCCTGACATTGGGATTTTCATTATCATAATGGCATTGAATCAGTGATTGGATTTCGTCCATCGACAACACATCTTTGCGTAAAATCTGTTCGTCGACTTTGCACACTACTCCTTTACATGGGTCTTTCAGCATCACTTCATGGTCAATGGCATAGCGTACAACTTTCTTGAAACGCTGATAGATGCTCTTTGCTCCTTCACCTACACTTCGTGATTGCAAATATTCCACAAAGCGTTCCATCATTTCCTTAGTTATCAAATCGGGCTTAATACTAAACTCATAGAGCGGATAGTGATCTTTCAGAAAGTCCTTAAAGCGTGACAGGGCGATTTCAAGCATACGAATGTCTTTCTTTGTATAACTGTCAATATATGCTTGAAAGTAATCAAGGAAATTAATACTTCGATCCTTTTTCAAACGATAGCCAAGCATGCTCTCCTTAAATTCTTGCTCACGTTCTGCACGAATTTTGGTGGCCAGTTCAAGCGCTTCTTTGTTTTGTTGTCGTTCTATAGGGGTACGGGGCTTAGCTATTAAATACAACTGCAGATTATCCTTTCGCCTGTTGTGCTTAATGTGTACCTTGGGCTTACCCATCATTTTACCTATTTCATACAAAACAGGATACCATTTTTATCCAACACAGGCGTTTCTTCTCTACCGAGATAATACTCCAGATAAAGACTTATCCGACCATCAGAAAGCGTATTTTGCTCCAATTCCAGGTTTTCCTTTGCTTTATTTTCTAATTTTGCCATAGTTGATAGTTATATACCTAAATGTGTATCAAACCAAGTAAGATTATTAACTCGTTTATTTTCAGATGTTTTCTTATTTTGCAAAGATACTAAAAAGTTCCAAATATCAAAGTGTACTATCTAACCTGATGCCCGAAAAATATTGTTTATTTTACGAAATACAAAATTGAGTTAGCTATACAATTATGAACCAAAAAGTCTATTTTTACCTCTATATGGCGTCTTGAAATCCATCCGTTCATAGCCTTACACCCCCTAGACACCAAGCTTAAATAAAAAAAGCAACCTCTTGCTTGTTGTACACTGCATTGACGCAATGAAAAACATAGCAAGAGGTTGCATTATTAAGTATGCTTCTAGCGCTGCGCTGCTAATTGGTTTATATAGCATTTACAACGCCAATTATTGTTTGCAGTTTTAAATTTGAGGCTCGCCAAAACGGTTTGCGGTACGTTCGCCTTCGGTAGCACACAGCACGATATACCAGATACCACCAATGAAAGGAATAAAGTTAACGCAAATCCAAACCCCATCCTTGCCAAGGTCGTGCATACGACGAACGCCTACAGCAATACTAGGAACAATCGTTGCCAAGCCGAAGACTCCCATCAACAGCGAGAAAACCATAGACAAAGCTTTAACGCCTGTGAGTGCAACGATAAACATAAGGATGTACAAAACAAAAGTAATGGCGATGTTAACAAGAACAAATTGCCAGAACTCTGCACGACCGGCACGACCGTTAAATTGTGCGTACTTCTTGGTTAAGACTTCTTTGTAATTTCCAATAATGTCCATAATGTAAAAATTAAGTTATTAATAAGTTTTATTTTTATTTCTATCAGGTTGCAGACACTAACAATATGCTCAACATGGCAGCATCAAAGCTGCAAGAGGTTGTTTCGCGCCAAATGCATAGACGCTTGGAGTACTATACCGATGCGCCTTACCTCCTGATTAGGGCTATATGAAAAGCGTATCGTTTTATCAACGTGGTGAACTTCTCGCATGCAAAGATAAGAGAAATTTTCTAAAGTGACATTATTTTACGTTTCTTTTTTTTGATATTTTTTTTGTTAATAACCTTATTTTTATTATTTAGAATGTATCCTTTTAATCTCATATCTTTCGTTCACCTCCTTTAAGGTTTTCAAGTGGCCGTATATGACTTGTCAACAAGGTGTTCTACCTAGGAAAAGTAAGCCTAAACCCAAACCTGTATCGCTAGAGCTGTTTAGACTTTATGTATTGTTGAACACACATCAACTAATATTTTCTTGAAGGCGTAGTGCATTAAACCAAAAGAAAGGGTCAATCAAAAAAGTAAGACCATATCATAACTTATCCTGAACTGACGTAATAGATAGTCGAAAGAAAATATATTGGAAAACATTAAGAAATCGTCTTGACTCTTTCTATTTAAATAGCCTCACCCTCTCCCTTCTTTCGGAGGGGAGGGGTGAGGCAACTTTATCATTCTTTATTAGAAGTAATAAGCTTATTGTAATCTGTTTCACGACTAGGAATAACCCACGTCCAATTATTTTTCTCGTTGGGTTTAATGGTAACGGCGAAAGCAGAGTGGAAACTGCCACCATCGGCAAACGAACGCCTTACGATGGGCAAGTCCCAACGCTTATAGTCGAACCAGTCGAAGCCCTCGCCCCATAGTTCGATGCGACGATAGAGGCGCACTTCAGCCAGCAGTTCGTCGCCTGTCTTGGTGCAAGTATATGCCGCGTCGCGTTCCGAAGTTTTGTTCAGAGCCACAAGCAAGGCCTGCGCCTCGGCATCTTTACCAAGATGGCAATTGGCCTCGGCCTCGGTAAGATACATTTCGGCAGCGCGGAACAGGGGAATTTCTCCCACGCCAGGACTACTTACGGCCTGCATCTTAAATTGCATATAGGCATAGATGCGACTCGTGCTGTATAATTTCTTTTTATAAACGCGCTTTGCATAGGCCGTCATCCATTTACCAGCAAGCCCACTTGACGTGTTAAAGGTCATTGTGTCGGGATTGAGGAACATAGCGCGACGCACATCGGTGGTGGGGATAGAGTCGTACAGTTCCTTGCTGATGGCACAAGGATAGTTACGCGCGAGTGCGGCATTAGAATTACTTCCCTGATTGGCGAAGAACTGGTAAAAATACAACGTTTCTTGCGCATTGCTGTAAACACTCCAAATCCATTCTTTATTGGGCGCGTTAAAACCACCGTTAACGTATTGCCCATTGTTCATCAAAGTGTAGTTAGCACGTGCAGATGCAGCATGGCTGGCCGCCACGGCCCAGTCTTCACGCGTTAGGGCAGCCCTTGCATAGATAGCATGAGCCACGTCTGCATTTACGGCATAGTTCTCGTCTTCGTCCCTATTAAGCTTAGATTCGGCATAAAGTGCCAAGGCATCGTCGAGGTCTTGATATATGCGCGCATAGGTTTCGGCCAATGTAGAAACCGCCATGTTGCCCGTACTCTCGTCTAAACGCAGCACCACGCCCCTACTAGCCCCATTGTTGCTGTCGGACCAACGTTTAGAATACACTTGCGACAGACGGAAGAAACAGTAGGCGCGGAATGTTAACGCCTGCGCTTTGAGGAAACGTTTCTCGTTGTCGGGACCTGTCGCCGCATCAACATTGTTGATAATGGCATTGGCATTGCCCAAAATCTTGTAGTAATAATACCAAGGATAATAGTCGTATATGCTGGTGGAGTTTTCAACGAAGTCGAGGTTGGTCATCTGTACCCATCCTGTAAGGTCGCATTTTTGGAAATCGTTTCCATGATAGTTGCCGTATAGGGTAAGTATTGCGCCCTCGCCGTTCATTCCCTGACTAGACAGATACTGGGTACTCATCATTTTACTAAGTCCGTTAACAGCCATAGCGATGTTGCTTGTGTTAGAGAGAATCAGTCGTTTTTCAGCATCATTACTCTCGGTATCGAGGTAATTGTCGCTGCAAGCACCCAATGTAAGTGCTGCTAAAAGGGCGTAAATATATAATAATGTAGCTTTCATACGAATTGTTTTTTATATGGAGGAAATGAACTAGAACTTAACTTCGAGACCCACGATGAACACGCGTGGCGTTACGGCATAGTTGTCGAGCATACCGCTAAAAGCCTGTTGTGGATTTAGCCCACGACGCGAAGAAAGTGAAAGTAGGTTCTCGGCAGAGAAGCTTAGACGCACATTGTCGAGGTCGATGGCGCGCACCCACTTCTGAGGTAGCTGGTAACTTAGGTTGACGTTCTTCACAACGAAGTAGTTTCCATTGGTTATCCAGCGCGAAGAAACGGCATTGTTATCTTTGTTGGTACTGCTGTTTATCTGCGGTATGCCACCATACCAAATACGATCGGCCGAGGTAGCGGTCATTCCCGCGGGGGCTTCGCGCCACGAGTTGAGAATGTCGGCACTGTAATTGGACGGACCGGTGCTGGTAGACATCAGCGACGAGTACGTGCTGTCGTACACCTTACCGCCCAATGCGTAGGTGCAAAGGGCAGAGAATGCCAGCGACTTCCACCTCACCGTGGTGGTAAAGCTACCATACATTTTGGGAATGGCCGAGCCATGAAACTCGCGTTGCGCATATGTAGTGCCTTTTACGAAGTATTCGCCGTTTATCTCGGTAACGTTAGCGGTGATGTCTGTGCCACTTGTGTTGCCAACCACGGTTCCGTCTGAGCGGGTATAGTGGTTGTTCTCGGTGTTAACCTTATAGAGCGAGTTACCCGTAAGCTGGTCTACACCCACAAAGGTATAGGTAAAGAACTCGTAACGGCTGCGGCCCTCCACAATTTTGTAAGCACCAGAGAGAATGCCGTCCTTGTTTTGTTCGGGCAAAGAGATAACCTTATTTTTGACGAATGAGGCATTGGTAGCGAAATTTACCGTCCAATTCTTGTTCTTATAGATGTCTACATCGGTGTTTATCTCGAAACCTTGGTTCTCAATTGTTCCTAGATTTCGCGTTATCGAAGGCAAGGATGCGTCTGAATCGGTGGCTCCTGCCGACTGTGGCATGTAGACATTGAAGAGTAAGTCGCGGTTACGACGGTTGAAATATTCAACACTGAGATTCCATCTGTCGAACAGTCGCGCGTCTACACCAAAGCCAAACGAGGCACCCGTTTCCCATTTCAGTTCATCGTTGCCTAGTTGGGTGAGGTAGAATGCGCCTTTGTTATTGTTCTGGGCAGCCCCATAGACTGTTAGATAGGAGTACAAACCCGACCCAGCATCGTTACCAACAAGCCCATAGTCGGCACGAAGTTTCAGGCTATTCACCCATTTCACGGGCTTCATGAAGTCTTCGCGCGACACCATCCAGCTAGCACCCACGCTGCCGAAGTTACCCCAACGCACTGCTTTTGCAAAACGCGAAGAACCATCGCGGCGAAAAGAAACTTCTGCCGTGTACTTGTCGTCGTAGTTATAGCGCACGCGCCCCAAATAGCTTTCCGTGGCATAGTCTTCTTCGTAACCGCTAAGCGAAATGATGGCACTGAAGTTAGAGAAGTTGTCTTGCCCAGGGACTTTGATGTTAGACTTGCGTCCGTGAGCGTATTTATGATACCAATAATAGTTTTCGTGACCCAGCAAGGCGCTAATGGTATGCTTGTCGAACTCGCGGTTCCAGTTTAGCTGTTGCTGGAAGTTGTATTCCCTGTATCGGTTAAGGCTTTGAGAAGCGCGTCCGTTATTACCCTTACCATTACCGATGGTGGGGTTGTCGAAAGTATCATTTACGTTGTTACGCATGCTGGTTTGCCCTTTCAGGGTAAAGGTAAAGTCCTTTAAGAACTTAAACTCGGTGTAGAACGTACCCTCAAGGGTGTTGCGCACGGTTCTGTCTTTGTCTAATTCGTTCTCCCAAGCCACATGGCGGTCGCCAAATTGGTTTCGGGTAAGCACCACATCGCCGTTGTCGTTGGTGTAGCTACCTGGGTCGTACTGCAAGTTGCCCAGTGCATCCGTTCGATACGAGCCGTCGGCATTGTGCAAATGCACGGGATAGATGGGCGCAATGGTGCGGCTATACATGAAGGGGTTTTTGAAACTTCCCGACCCATTGTCGGCCAAGTTGCTCTTTTGGTACGAGCCATTGAGGCTAAACCCTGTTGTAAACCATTTTTTTGGGCGCAAGTTCATATTGGCACGACCCGTGAGTCGCTTGAAGTCGGAGCCCACAACGTAGCCGTTCTCTTTAAGATAGCCCACTGAGAAGTAGTAATCACTCTTATCGCCAGCGGCGTTGGCACTGAGACTATACTCTTGTCGTGCGCCTCGACGTATGGTAGCATCGTACCAGTCGAGGTCATCTGCATATCCTGGCAGGATTTGCGCATCGGCCACCAGTTTTCCGTTAGCGTCGAATAGGGCATCGTTGGCCTTATTAAAGATGTTGAGGTACAACGCATCGGCAATGAGATTCTTCGTGGCATACTCGCCTGCCTTGGCAGCCGTCACCTTTTTATCGGTCATACGCGAATTACGCAGGTTTTGCCAACTCACTTCCATAAATTCCTGTGGGCTAAGCAGCTTGTATTCGGGAATGCCACGCGTATATGTGCCCTGACTAACGCGGAGGTTAACAGACAATTTGTTGCTTTTGCCCTTTTTGGTGGTGATAAGTATCACACCGTTAGACGCACGGTTACCGTAAAGTGCGCTCGATGCGGCATCCTTCAACACCGTCATACTCTCGATGTCGGCAGGGTTCAGTTCAAATATGTCGCCTGAAAAGGGTACGCCATCCAGCACATACAGCGGGGCGGAACTGCCGTTCACGCTTCCGAAACCACGAATGCGCACGGCGGGATTACTTCCCGGTTGACCGTAAGTGCTGTTTATTTGCACGCCCGATGTTGTTCCTTCTAACGCAGAGGTTACACTGGAAACAGGACGCAAATCGATATGCTCGGTGCCAACCTGCGAAACGGCACCTGTAAGCGTAGATTTTTTGGCCGAACCATAGGCCACCTGCACCACAACCTCGTCTAGCGAACGTGCGTCGGGTTCGAGATAGATGTTCATATTGGGTTTGATGGTCACTGTTTGCGATTTCATTCCCACATATGATACCACCACGCTTCGGGCAGTATTGGGCACGTTTGTTAATGTAAACTTGCCGTTAATGTCGGTTGCAGCACCAATTTTTGTGCCGGTGGCCATCACCGTTGCCCCCAAAATGGGTTCACGGTTGTCGGCCGTGAAAACATAACCTGTAACTGTTTGTTGTGCGAATGCACCGAGTGTGCAGATAGTAAAGAGCACTATCAGTAATACGTATCGCTGTTTCATAAAACCTGAATAAAATCTATTATACATTAAAATATTGAATGCGTAACCGTTATCAAAATGTGTTAATGATGCGCCCTCTTAGATAAAGACTCTGAAGAGAGTTTTGGGTTTCTCTAAACGGATTTGCTTGCGGCAATCACTTCCTTTGAATTTAAATAAAACCGTCGTTCTTCTAATCCTAAATAACTCGCATACAAAGGTATTAAAAAACTCTGAAACAAGTCTTTTTAAGTTATATTTTTAATGTTTTATAGGCATAAAATAAGCAAATTAGTCATTTTTTCCTTAAAAACATCTTTATTCTGACTTTATTAGACGAAATCGTTTTGACGTTTAATACTTCTACAAATTAAGTGAATTACAGCATAAATAAACTCACTGGTTTATAAACTCAAAAACTCATCAACACAAAACTTACTAACTACGCCAGTACTGACCCCAAACTGGCGAAAGCACCTATATCATTGCCACACACGCAATTATTCTTAAAAACAACCAATAAAAACGTGACACTCTAGGCATACATAATAAAATCTTTCGCAAGCCTCTTATTTTTTTTTTAAAGCAAGTTTCTTGTTTCGTGATTATTGTGTATCTTTGTCGCATAAAAAATCACAATATGTTGACGTTAAAAAAATACTCGCTACTAAAAGACCTAGTATTACTTACTATCGCCATGTTCATTGGCAGTTTGGGATGGGCCATCTTCCTGCTGCCTAACCACATCACAACGGGTGGCATACCCGGCCTGGCATCCATCCTTTATTGGGGATTGAACATTCCGGTGCAAGTTACGTTCCTAGGCGTAAATGCCCTTCTGCTGCTCATTGCCTTAAAGGTGTTGGGCTGGCAGTTCTGTCTCAAAACGCTGTATGCAGCAGTGATGTTCACCCTTTTCAGTGCTTTAGGCCAGCATTGGATGGAGGGTTCAACACTATTGCAAGGCCAACCCTTCATGGCTATCGTGCTTGGTGCCGCCAGCTTGGGCAGCACCGTGGGCCTGGGATTGGCTAGTAATGCTTCTACTGGTGGCACAGACGTGATTGCTGCCATGATTAACAAGTATCACGACATTTCTCTTGGCAAGCTCATTTTGCTGGTAGACATCTCTATTGTAACGGCCAGCTATTTGGCTTTGCGCAACTGGGAAGAGGTTATTTATGGTTACATCTTTCTCTTTATCTTCTCGGTGTGCGTTGATAAGGTGGTGAACATGATGCACCAATCGGTGCAATTCTTCATCATCTCCGAAAAATACGAGCAGATTGGCCGTGCCATCAACGTTAATGCACAACGTGGATGCACCACCATCAGCGGTCAAGGCTTTTACTCGGGACGCGAAGTGAAAATGCTTTTTGTACTAGCACGCCAAACAGAGTCGGCCAAGATATTTTCAATTATCAACGAGATAGACCCTGCCGCCTTTGTTTCGCAAAGCTCGGTAATTGGCGTATATGGCGAGGGATTTGATAAGTTTAAAGCCAAACGCAAAAAAAACAGCATGCTGCAAGAGCAAGCTAGAAAGCTGGGCATTACCACTGAGCCTGTTGACACCAACCAAACTACCACTGCCAAAAGCTAACTACACAAGGCCTAAAGCATTAAGACCGATTTTTCGGCATGGAGTTTGCACGGTTGATTGGGAGAGTTTGCCCCCGCAAACAGCTCAAACAGATGATACCAACCCATGGCCCACACCCCCACCCCGCCCCTAAAGCCGTGGGAAGAGGGCCAATAAAAAACCTATAAACAAATGGAACAAAAACAACCCGTACCCTTTGAAATGGACTTGAAACCCGAAATCGCATCTGGCGTGTATTCTAATTTTGTGCTCATTTCGCACTCACCAAGCGACTTTGTGCTAGACTTTGCCCGCATTTTGCCTGGCATGCCTAAACCCGAAGTGGCTAGCCGAATTATTATGGCTCCCGAACACGCCAAACGTTTGCTGATGGCGCTGCAAGAAAATATTTACAAATACGAACAAGAGTTTGGCAAAATACAACTACCCAACGAGGGTTCGCGCACTATTGCTCCCTTTAACGTAGGCGGTAAAGGCGAGGCTTAATCGCGCCAAACTAGGCAAAAGGTGCTTTAAGACGGAACAGATGTTTCGCTTAAAGCACCTTTTATTGTTTTCATTGCTTTGTGTGCTTCTTGCGTTTGCTTGTAAACATCTTGTCTGTCTTTTTTCTTTTTACTGTTGTGCACTAGGCCTTTAACAATAACACGAGCAATGTGGGCAACAATACACAAAATCTATAGAGCCGCTAAAGGCTGATTGGAGCTAAACATGAAAAGACCTTTCTTAAAAAAACTGCAAGCAAATTAATAAGGAAAGTGAAAGCGGGGTTTGCCACAAAATAAACGTTAGCCATTCTTCTTTCTAGCGCCAGCTATTTTGTAGCGCAGAAAAAAGAAAGTAAAATTAGTTTACAAATCGCCGTTATTTCGCCCCTCATTCTAGCGAAAAAAAAAGTAAAAAGCATGCAATTTGGTATTATTTTCAGCTTGGTGCGATTAAATTTCACCCCGTTTTTTAGTATTGCACCAGCATTATGCACCATTTGGCCTTTCTAGAAGCACATTTCCTCGCCATTTGTCATCTCCCCAAAACATGGTTTTAGTAGCTAAAACTTCATTATTTCTTGCTTATTTCGCACCAAATACCAGCATTTTTTAGTCTGTGAAGAGCATTAACGGCTGCATACAGCTTGCATCATTATGCAGTTGGCAACACATTTTGCTGCTATTAGCCCTGCATTTTGGTGCATTTAACCTTGCATTTAGCAGCAAATTGCACTGCGTTTAGCACCATATAGCACTGCGTTTAGCACCAAAACGCAGTGCATTTAGCACCTAAATACATGAAGAAACGCTAAAAGCAGTCGCACCTCTTGCGTATTTTGCAATATTATGCATCGTGATATTCATTTGTGCACCGATACACACCAAGCCTTTTGGCATCAACAAAACCTCCGCGAGAATGGAGAATTTGCAAGCAACAGAGCTGCTGGTGAATAAAAAGGTCTGTTTTGGGGCCTTATTCTACACCGAATATTTTACAAATCAAAGAAAACAACGCACGATTTATTGTTGGGCGAAGCAGACCAAGCAGAGGCGATAGGCAACATCTTACTGGTGCAGGCATACACAAACGTAACTGATGGCATGCTTCCGCCACTGCTTTGCGTTGAATATTGGGGATATTGGCGTCCTGAACAACTCCATTATCAATCTTTTATGCATTCTAATCTGGGCAGACAGATAAACATAGACGAGTTATAGACAAATTGAAAAAAAAGCTTGAGGAATTGTTTGGTAAAATTAAAGTTCTAACCATTAAGTCTGACGCTATTTAACAAATTATGATTATTTTTGCATATCGGCAAACATCCATGCTATGGGTGGTAAATAAACAAAGAAAACAATGGCAAAAAACAGATAAAGACCATAATAATCGAAAATTGCAAAAGCAATGCGCAAACTGCTGCAACAGGAGGAAGAGAACAAATTGCAACTGAAAGAACTATTTAATTCATTAGGCTATGCACTCGAATAATCAAATTGTGATATACCAGTCTGAGGATGGGCAGACGCAGGTGGATGTACGTCTGGAGAACGAGACGGTGTGGCTTACACAGCAACAAATTGCGGAGTTGTTTAATACAAAACGCCCAGCAATAACCAAGCACTTGAAGAATATCTATGCATCCGAAGAGCTTGACGAAACGAGCACATGTTCCATTTTGGAACACGTGGGCAATACAGGAAAGCAAACTTATCGCACAAAGTATTACAATCTCGATGTCATTATTTCTGTTGGATATCGGGTTAACAGCAAAAACGCCACTCGTTTCCGTCAGTGGGCCAACAAGGTGTTAAAGCAATACCTCATGAAGGGCTATGCCGTGAACGAGCGTATGCGCAAGGAGCAGATTGGCGAGTTGCGCCAACTGGTGGGTATGCTTGGGCGCACCATTCAGAACCAGCCACTGCTGTCTAACGACGAAACCGATGCCCTGTTTAAGGTAGTGACAGATTATACTTACGCCCTGGACACCCTCGACAACTACGACTATGAACGGCTTACTATCAATAAGACCACAAAAGAAGAGCCGTTCCATGCCACCTACGATAATGCGATGGAAGCTATCAAAGGGTTGCGCGAGAAATTTGGCGGCTCTGTTCTCTTTGGCCATGAGAAGGACAATTCCTTTAAAAGTTCTATCGGGCAGATATACCAGACCTTTGGCGGAGAAGAACTCTACCCCAGTGTGGAGGAGAAAGCAGCCATGCTACTCTATCTTGTTACCAAGAACCACTCGTTTAGCGATGGCAACAAGCGCATTGCCGCTACGTTGTTTCTTTGGTTTCTCAACGGCAACCATATACTCTATCACCCTGACGGCAGTAAGCGTATAGCAGACAGCACCCTTGTTGCGCTCACGCTGATGATTGCCGAGAGCCGAACAGAAGAAAAGGACGTTATGGTGAAAGTTGTGGTTAACCTGATAAACAAAAACAACTATGAGTAAAGCGGTGTATAAACGTTTAGGCGACTTTATCAGAGAAGTGAATGTGCGTAACCGGGAGTTGAAGGTGACGAACTTACTGGGCGTAAGCATATCAAAGGAGTTTATGCCATGTATTGCCAATACCTTTGGCACAGGTTACTTATCGGCATCTTACCTTTCTTGTTCGCCTTACGTTGTTAGCAACGCCTTTAAGAATAGGGTGAACAAGCAGCTAACCAAATAATCAAACGAAATTAGCGCAACCTCAAACAACCGATTAGAGTAATAAAAAAAGGCCACCAGCATGAATGCCGATGGCCTTTTATTGTTGTTAACGCCTAGGAAAGCGATGAAAGTGCGAGTAGCAAGCGCAAATTATTCTTGCGTGGCAGCTTCTTTCTCAGAATAGTCGATAACGTTTTTGCGGTTGGCTTGCATGCGGTCGTACTCTTCTTTAGAGCCAACGATGATGCGTTCCCACTGACGGAGACCAGTACCGGCAGGTACGAGGTGTCCACAGATAACGTTTTCTTTCATACCTTCGAGGCGGTCTACCTTTCCACGGATGGCAGCTTCGTTTAGCACCTTGGTGGTTTCTTGGAACGAAGCAGCACTCATGAAGCTCTTAGTTTGAAGAGCGGCACGGGTGATACCTTGCAAAATCTGTGTTGAAGTGGCGGGCACTGCATCGCGAACTTGCACAGGACGAAGGTCGCGGCGCTTGAGCGATGAGTTTTCATCACGCAGACGGCGAGCCGTAACGATTTGTCCTGGGCGCATGGTTTCGCTGTCTCCAGCGTCGGTAACCACCTTCTTACCCCAGATGCGGTCGTTCTCCTCAGAGAAGTCGAGTTTGTCTACCAATTCCTGCTCTAGGAAAGTGGTGTCTCCTGGGTCGTTGATTTGCACCTTGCGCATCATCTGGCGCACGATAATTTCGAAGTGTTTATCATTGATTTTCACACCCTGGAGGCGGTAAACGTCTTGCACCTCGTTAACGATGTATTCTTGAACAGCGGTAGGCCCCTTGATGGCAAGGATGTCGTTGGGTGTGGTAACACCGTCGGACAGTGGCGTTCCAGCTCGAACAGCATCGTGTTCCTGTACCAAGATTTGCTTCGAGAGGCTGACCAGATATTTCTTTTGGTCGCCAGTTTTAGAAGTAACAATGATTTCGCGATTACCACGTTTAACCTTACCCATGGTTACTTCGCCATCGATTTCGGACACGACAGCAGGGTTAGAGGGGTTACGAGCTTCGAACAATTCGGTAACACGAGGCAAACCACCGGTGATGTCACCAGCTCCACCCACGGCACGAGGAATTTTAACGAGTGTAGCACCCGTCTTAACCTTGGCTCCATCTTCAACAACCACGTGGCCACCCACGGGGAAGTTGTAGGTTCCTAGCACCTCACCATCAGCTCCAACGATGTCGCAAGTGGGGACCTTAGAGCGGTCTTTGGCGTCGGTGATAATCTTTTCGGTAAGGCCAGTGGTCTCGTCGGTCTCTGCACGGAAGGTAACACCTTCTACAACGTCGTGGAACTTGAGTGTACCAGCGTATTCAGAAACGATAACGGCATTGAAGGGGTCCCACTTAGCGATGAGAGAGCCTTTTTTCACCACATCGCCATGTTTGTTATAGAGCGACGCACCATAGGGTACGTTGAGTGTAGAGAGTACGATAGAGGTGTTGGGGTCGACGAAACGGATTTCGGCCAAGCGGCTAACAACCATCTCGCAGTTGCGTTCACCATCTTCGGCATCTTCGACGAAGGGCACAGTGCGCAACTCGTCAAATTCGATTCGCGAATCGTTTTTAGCCACGATAGAGGCATTGGCGGCTGCGTTACCAGCCACACCACCCGCGTGGAAGGTACGAAGAGTAAGCTGCGTACCAGGCTCACCGATAGCCTGTGCGGCAATAACACCGACAGCTTCGCCCATTTGAACCATACGACTTGTGGCCAGGTTGCGGCCATAACACTTCATGCAGACGCCGTGTTTGCTTTCGCAGGTGAGCACCGAGCGTATTTCAACGCTTTCGATAGGCGACTCGTCGATGATGCGAGCAATGGGTTCGGTGATTTCTTCACCAGCAGAAATGATGAGTTCGCCTGTGGTGGGGTGAATAATATCGTGTACAGAAACGCGTCCGAGGATACGTTCGTAGAGTGTAGAGATAATTTCATCACCATTCTTAAGTGCAGTGCACACCAGTCCGCGCAGCGTTCCGCAGTCTTCTTCGTTGATAATAACGTCGTGCGACACGTCTACCAGACGGCGTGTGAGGTATCCAGCATCGGCAGTTTTCATAGCCGTGTCGGCAAGACCCTTACGTGCACCGTGCGAAGAGATAAAGTATTCGAGCACCGACATACCTTCTTTAAAGTTAGAAAGGATGGGGTTTTCGATAATCTGTTGTCCTTCGGCACCGGCTTTTTGAGGTTTAGCCATCAGACCACGCATACCCGAGAGCTGTTTAATCTGGTCTTTAGAACCACGCGCACCCGAGTCGAGCATCATG
Organism: Hoylesella shahii; assembly: GCF_937990675.1. NCBI lineage: Bacteria > Pseudomonadati > Bacteroidota > Bacteroidia > Bacteroidales > Prevotellaceae > Hoylesella > Hoylesella shahii. Next base: position 14,927 of record NZ_CALKQY010000005.1, read on the forward strand.
AACACAGCGTTGAAACCTTGGTCGGCCTCGGTCATTTGCTTCATGAGCACGTTACCGAGGTCATTGTTTACGTGTGTCCAGGTGTCGATAACCTGGTTGTAGCGTTCGGTATCGGTGATGAAACCCATGTTATAGTTTTCGGTAATCTGGCGTACCTCTTCGTGACCGCGCTCAACAATCTCTTCTTTTTCACCAGGGATGATGATGTCGTCGAGGTTAAACGAGAGTCCGGCAACGTATGCCATACGATAACCCAAGTTCTTGATACCATCGAGGAACTCGCAAGCGCGGGCCATACCCACACACTTAATTACATCGGCGATGATGCCACGCAATGTTTTCTTCGAGATGATATCATTGAAATAGCCTACCTCTTCGGGGATAATGCCATTAACGATGACACGTCCTACAGAGGTTTCTACCATACGAGGTTGCAGTTTGCCATCAACCAGGTCGTTTACCACCACCTTAATGGGGGCGTGGAGGTCGCATCGGCCTTCGTTGTTGGCGATGATTGCCTCTTCGGGACCGTAGAAAGTGAGACCTGAACCCTTAGCTCCGGGACGGATTTTGGTGATATAATAGAGTCCGAGCACCATGTCTTGTGAAGGCACAGTGATAGGCGCACCATTAGCAGGGTTAAGAATATTGTGGCTTTGAAGCATGAGTACCTGAGCTTCGAGAATGGCCTCGTTGCTCAAAGGGAGGTGAACAGCCATCTGGTCGCCGTCGAAGTCGGCGTTGAACGCAGTACAAGCCAAGGGGTGAAGCTGGATTGCTTTACCCTCAATGAGCTTGGGTTGGAAGGCCTGAATACCCAAACGGTGAAGCGTAGGAGCACGGTTGAGGAGCACGGGGTGGCCCTTCATCACGTTTTCAAGGATGTCCCAGATAACGGGTTCGCGACGGTCTACAATCTTTTTGGCGCTCTTAACCGTCTTAACAATACCGCGCTCGATGAGTTTACGGATGATAAACGGTTTGTAAAGTTCGGCAGCCATGAGTTTGGGTAGACCACACTCGCCCATTTTTAGTTCAGGACCAACGACGATAACCGAACGAGCGGAATAGTCAACACGCTTACCCAAGAGGTTTTGACGGAAGCGTCCGGCCTTACCTTTGAGCGAATCGGAGAGCGACTTTAGCGGTCTGTTGCTCTCGCTTTTCACAGCCGAGCTCTTACGCGAGTTGTCGAACAAGCTGTCGACAGCCTCTTGCAGCATACGTTTCTCATTGCGGAGGATAACCTCGGGAGCTTTAATCTCAACCAAACGTTTCAAACGGTTGTTGCGAATGATAACGCGACGATAGAGGTCGTTGAGATCGGATGTGGCGAAACGTCCACCATCGAGTGGCACGAGCGGGCGCAATTCGGGTGGGATAACGGGGATAATCTTGAGAATCATCCACTCGGGGCGGTTGATTTCGGCGCTAGAGCGGAAAGCTTCCACCACCTGTAGGCGTTTGAGAGCCTCGGTTTTGCGTTGTTGGCTAGAGTCGTTGTTAGCACGGTCGCGCAGTTCGTACGACAGGGCATCGAGGTCTAGACGCGCCAAGAGGTCGTAAACAGCCTCGGCACCCATTTTGGCGATGAACTTATTGGGGTCGTCATCGTCAAGAAATTCATTATTAGGGTCTACTTGCGTTTCAAGGATATTGAGGTACTCGTCTTCAGAGAGCAAGTCCATTTGATGCGAGCCATTGAGGTCTTCGCCATCACTATCTTTGCGTCCTTCTAGCACACCAGGTTTGATAACGATATATTTCTCGTAGTAAACCACGGTGTCGAGTTTCTTTGTGGGCAAGCCCAAGAGGTATCCAATCTTATTGGGAAGCGAGCGGAAGTACCAGATATGAGCCACAGGCACCACCAGTTCGATATGTCCCGAGCGTTCGCGACGCACCTTTTTTTCGGTAACTTCAACGCCGCATCGGTCGCACACAATTCCCTTATAACGGATGCGTTTGTATTTCCCGCAAGCACATTCGTAGTCTTTAGTAGGACCAAAGATGCGTTCGCAGAAAAGGCCATCTCGTTCGGGCTTGTATGTACGGTAGTTAATGGTTTCAGGTTTGGTAACCTCACCAAACGAATTTTCCAGGATTTCTTCGGGCGAAGCCAATCCAATGGTAATCTTCGTGAAATTGTTCTTTACCTTTGTATCTTTCTTAAAAGCCATTTTACTTTTCAATTAAGGGTGTGAATTAATCCATCTTGATGCTCAATCCCAGACCGCGAAGCTCGTGCAGGAGCACATTGAGCGACTCGGGAATGCCTGGGGTAGGCATCGGCTCGCCTTTGACGATTGCCTCGTAAGCCTTAGAACGGCCCACAACGTCGTCGGACTTGATGGTGAGGATTTCTTGAAGGATGTGGCTAGCACCGAATGCTTCGATAGCCCAAACCTCCATTTCTCCGAAACGCTGTCCACCGAATTGGGCTTTACCACCAAGCGGTTGTTGCGTAATGAGCGAGTACGGACCGATGGAACGTGCGTGCATCTTGTCTTCAACCATGTGTCCAAGCTTGAGGAAGTAGGTCACACCAACGGTTGCGGGCTGGTCAAACTTCTCACCTGTTTCACCATCGAAGAGGTAAGTAGAGCAGAGGTGAGGCAGTCCAGCCTTGTCTGTCCATTCAGAAAGGTCTTCTAGTTTAGCACCGTCGAAGATGGGTGTAGCAAACTTCACGCCCAAGTTAGTACCAGCAGCTCCGAGGATAGCCTCGAAAATCTGTCCCAAGTTCATACGCGAAGGCACACCTAGTGGGTTAAGAACGAGGTCAACGGGGCGTCCGTCTTCGAGGAATGGCATGTCTTCCATGCGCACCACCTTCGAAACAATACCCTTATTACCATGTCGACCGGCTAGCTTATCGCCCACACCAATCTTACGTTTCTTAGCTACATACACCTTAGCCATCTGCAAAATGCCAGAGGGCAGTTCGTCACCGATGGTGATAGCGAACTTGCGGCGCTTGAGTTCTGCATCCAACAGTTTGTACTTGCGGATGTAGTTCATGATGAGTTTCTGTATCAACTCGTTCACATGAGCATCGTCGGTCCAGTCGTTAGACTGAATACCATCATACTCCAAGTTCTTCAACGTGGCCGCTGTGAACTTGCTTCCCTTATTGATTATTTCAGCACCCGTGTAGTCTTTAACGCCTTGCGACACCTTATCTTCGGTGAGTTCAAGCAATTTATCTACAAGAATGTCTTTGAGGTCTTCGTTCTTTGCTTCGTATTCTTCGTCAATCTTAGCAAGGATAACCTTGTCTTGCTTCTTCGATTCGCGTGTTTTGATGGCTCGCGAGAAGAGTTTTTTGTCGATAACCACACCGCTGAGCGAGGGGTTAGCCTTGAGCGACGAGTCTTTAACGTCGCCAGCCTTATCACCAAAGATGGCACGAAGCAGTTTTTCTTCGGGCGAAGGGTCGCTCTCTCCCTTAGGAGAAATCTTTCCAATGAGGATATCACCGGGTTCGATACGCGCTCCAACACGTACAACACCATTGTCGTCGAGGTCTTTTGTTGCCTCTTCACTAACGTTGGGGATGTCGCTTGTGAACTCTTCCACACCGCGTTTGGTTTCGCGAACATCGAGTGAATATTCGTCAACGTGAACAGAAGTTAGCACGTCATCGCGTACCAAACGTTCTGAAAGCACGATAGCATCTTCGTAATTGTAACCCTTCCAAGGCATGTAAGCCACAAGGAGGTTACGACCAAGAGCCAATTCTCCATTCTCAGTTGCATAACCTTCTGTAAGAATATCGCCAGCCTTAACACGTTGTCCCTTCACGCAGATGGGACGAAGGTCGATGGTCATGTTTTGGTTTGTGCGACGGAACTTGGGCACACGATATTCTTTTAGCGCTGGTTCGAAGCTTACATACTCTTCGTCTTCAGTGCGATCGTAAAGAATACGGATGGTGGTGGCATCAACATAGTCGATAACGCCATCGCCTTCGGCAGTAATCATCGTACGCGAATCTTCGCAAACTTGCTTTTCCAAACCTGTTCCTACGATAGGAGCATCGTTGTGAAGCAATGGAACTGCCTGGCGCATCATGTTACATCCCA
>NZ_CALKQY010000006.1:0-7087 GCF_937990675.1 Hoylesella shahii
TTTGCTTCAGGATAACTTCGTTCCTGAAAGCGGATGCAAAGGTATAAAGAAAATCTATACCAACAAAGCTTTTGCAAAAAAAACTCTCAAACCACCCTTATATTTAACATTTAAAAACACATTTATAAACATCATTCCATTACACCTCTTATATAATGGGCAAAAAATAACTATAGGACTATTTCAACCAAATCGGTAATTAGAGCACAAAGTTTCCAAAATTCTTGTTTTCTGTATTGTTTCCAAACGTTTTTATTTTCTTGTCGGCATCTAGTCGGTCTTTGCGACTTGACGTAGCCCGCTCCGCCTGCGTTACAAAGACAGGCAAGCTGCTCGACAATAAAACAAAATCTGTTTAGGCTCTAATGAGTTATTTGGGTTAAATATATCACTTTTGCAGCATTGTTGGTCTATTATGGCCGTCAGGAGGCCCTTACTTAGCTAAAGGCAGTTACGTTCTACGCCAGTTTGGGTACAAATTCAACCCAAACTGGCGTAGATATAGTAGCAAGAAATTTGCGTTAGTCGGCTTCAAGTGCACTTCAACACATTTAGCCATACCCTACCCTATCTAGGATTGGGCAACATATCCTTATTAAATCGCAGTGGACGAGCAGGAATAGGCAGAGCCCAGCGCGGGTCGTTTGGCGGAAGCGTCAGAACTTTTCCGTCAACAACATGCGTAATAGTTTTTGCGAATCGCGAATCAAGGTTCAACCTTTTTAAGTCGATGAACCTAGTAAGTCCTGTTAATGCAAACTCCCGTCTACGTTCATCGAGTACCAGTTTCAAAGCCTCGTCTTTATTTGCAGCAACGAGAGGAGTATTACCCACAATTCTATTGTCGCGCAATTTGTTTAGCAAATTCATTGCCCGACCAACGCTCCCCACCCTAGCTTCGCATTCGGCAGCAATAAGGTACATTTCAGGAGTAGTAACGCCCAAGTTTTGTTCAAACCAAGGTCTCCACAAAGGTTTTTCGAACACAGTGCTGTAGATGCTATCTCCGAAGAAGAGTTGGCGTCGCATGTCGTTTGCAGTGAACAAAGCCATCAATTCGTCGCTACCAAAGACTTCATCACTCAAGCCATAAACATACGGCGAAAGTCGTATTAGCACATTTTCTTTATTATCATCTTTACTAGGAACATCCGTTCTGCCGATAAACCCATGATAATCCACAACCTGACATGTACTTAAGTCTAACAAGAAATCGTTCTTAGCCAGCACACTATCAGCACATTCCAAAGCCTCTTTATACTTACCTTGGTACAGATACAATCTAGCCAGTACGCCTCTTGCACCCGACTTTGTGAATTTAAACACATTAGGCACAGCCTTATAAGGAAGGTCATTCACAGCCGTTTTAAGGTCGTCCTCAGCCAAATCATAGATTTGAGCCACCGTAGCACGTTTCAAATTAGTCTGCGTGATATCGTCTTCCGTAATCAAGGGTACCCCTAAGTCAGTTTGAGCCGTTGTAGGGTCGTAATGTTTACCATAAACACTTACTAGATTAAGGTATTCTAATGCCCGTTCTGCCAGTGCCGTTGCCCTAATAGCGCGTTTACGTTCATCCGTTCCATGCGTAGCATTCATCACGCGATTAATCACAACATTGCTATAAAAGATGCGTTGATATGCAGCTATCCAGAGGGCATCGCTAACACTTTCACCGAACACATCTTTATCAAAGGTATATAATCGTTGTATATATCGTTCTTTTACATTGAGTCCAGGCACCATATCATTGTCAGCCACGTCAGGAAGATACACATCATCAGTGAGATACAACGGATAAGTTTCTCCACCTTTCATCAAGTCGGGAAAATTCAAGATATAGGCATAATCGTCTACGGTTTGTGGAATAGCTTCTCCTTTCGGTTCGATGTCGAGGAAATCGCTACAAGCCATATTGAGTGTGACGAGTGCCACACCTAGTGCAGCATTTATAAATAACCTTTTCATTGTTGTGCGAGTTTAGAAGTTAGCAGATATACCCAAAGTCCAGGTTGCCGGCATGCGTGGAACTCTTTTTCCCCATCCATAGCCATATTCGCCCATTGCTTCAGGGTCGAATCCCTTATTATTGGCATGCCAAGTAAGCAAGTTTTGGGCTTGCAGAGTAAGAGCAAGAGATGTAAGCCCCAAGTGCGAGATAAGTCGTTTAGAGAAGTTATAAGTTAGCGACACATCGCGTAGTTTTATAAAGTCACCCTTTTGCACATGTTTATCTGCGGCATACCACGGATGTTGGTCTTCAGCCATATCGAGATACGAGCCAGCAATACCAGGAGTTGTCTCAGGGTTTAGCTCGTCTCCAGGTTTTTTCCAGAGGTTGAGTGTTTCTTTAGCGATGTTAGATCCAGTGGGGAACATGAGGAACTGTGCAGCTTCTCCACGGAACACATGTCCGCCATAATACACGAACATAAAAGAGAGTTCAAAGTTACGATAGCTAATCGTATTTGTAAGCGACCCAGTATAAACAGGTGTTGTTGTGCCCGAGAATTCCAAATCGTCTACATTGCTAACGCTTTGATCTTTTTCTTTTCCTCCATCCACATAGTACTGTGGCCTACCAGTATCATTCAATCCAGCATATTTATAGCTAAAAAGAGCATTAATAGGGTATCCCATCACATTGGCATGTCCACTAGAATAAGCATGCACGGTTGTTTCGGAGTCTTCCACATCCACAAGTTTATTCTTATTATAGCTAAAGTTGAGCGAGGTATCCCACTTAAAGTTAGGTGTTACCACGTTTGTACTACCCAACGCCAGTTCAACACCGCGGTTATACATTGAGCCATAGTTTAGCAAAACCTTTTCCCATCCCAGCGTATAGTCACTAGTTCTATAAGCCAAGAGGTCTGTTGTGTTTTTGTTATAAAACTCCAAGCTACCCCAAAGTCTGTTATTGAGCACAGCAAAGTCGACGCCCACATTCAAAGTAGCCGTTTTTTCCCATCTCAACGATTTGTTTGGTGGGTTTTTAATTTCAGCAAAGAAGTCCTTAGACCAGTCGGTATATGCAGCTTCTCTAATGGTAAGGAAAGGTCCTCCGTTTTTAGGAACATTACCACCAATACCATAGGTTAGTCTCAATGTCAAGTTATTCAGCCAATCGGCGCGTCCTGCCATAAAGTGTTCGTTGCTTAAGTGCCAACTAGCTCCCAGCGACCAAAGCGGTCGATACTGATATTTAGGGTCGGTTCCAAAGAGATTAGACTGGTCGATACGAATACTTCCAGTAAAGTCGTATCTATTGTCGTAAGCATAAGAAGCATTAGCATAGAAAGCCACAAAACGGTTATCGAACTCACTTACATAATTATCTTGGAGCGGGTCCCATTCGGTGAAATAGCCCGAGAGCGACTGAGTACCTTGCAAGTCGAAAAACATAAGCGTGTTAACTGGTTTATATCCCAGCGTTTGGTCGTCGTAGCCCACATAGTTCACGCTTGTTGCCCTTTCAAGTTCTTGTCTGCGTTCTGCACCAGCGATAGCAGTAACATAGTGTTTACCTATCTCTTTAGCAAAGTTAAGCTGCGTTCTAAAGGTGTACGAAGGATTATCGCCTCGTTTTTCAACCAGCATACCACCAGCGGGTATATTCAATTTCAGTTCCTTGTTAGCCACGTTGTACTGAGCAGCATCGTTGATGAGATGACGCATTTTATACGAATACTTTGTTGCCACCGACCTATCGCGATAGTAACTCTTCTCCGTTTGATACCTCACATCAAGATTAAGCCAAGGTGCAAAAATCACATTAAAGCCCAACTGCATGCGGTAATAGCTGCTATTATTTTCGAAGAACTCTTCTTGTCTATTCGTTATCGGACTATAATGTTCGTCGTTCAGGCCTATTCCCATCAGTCGTTGCATTTCGTATTCCGATTTGCGATGTTTAATATGCAATGGTCGTCCATCAGCATCTTGCAACATATAATAAGAAGGCATACCCAGGTACGACCCTTCGAACGAGCCTGCGCCAGCATCTCCCTTACCACGTGTGAAGTTTGCAGCCAAAGAGAGGTCGGTTTTGAGCCACTTAAAAAACTTCATCTCGTCTCGCAAGGTGAAGCCATAGTTAGAAGAGCTAACATACTTAGCCGTTGGAGTCACTCCAGCATAATTAAGCGTAAGGGCATAAGAGTTGAACTCGTTTCCGCCGGTAATGCTAACATTGTGTTGATGTTCCACTCCGGTGCGTCGATAAAAGCGGTCTAGCTGGTCGCGATTATCCAGATTGCGAAACACATCCAGTTCTTTTTCCATTTGCGCATCATCAATCATGCCAGCTCGATGCTTCAGCAACACTTCCCAAAGAGGGTTATGGTCTTCGCGTTTGTTAAGGTCGTTATAAGTACCCTGCACATATTTAAAGCTCCATTTTTGGAAATCCACCAGTTCTTTACTATCCATCAGGTTAAGATAGCCCATGTCGGCCTTTGGTGTAAACTTCACGTTGGCGTCATACCTCACGTTCACTTTACCAGCGCCATTTCCCGAAATGGTGGTAATCACAATAACACCATTGGCTGCCCTTGCACCATATATAGATGCAGCAGCTGCATCTTTTAGCAGCGTAACACTGCGAATAGTGGCAGGGTTGATGCTAGCCAGCGAGCCTTCAAAGGGCATACCGTCTACAACGATTAGGGGTTCGTATCCCGAGGCACCATTTCTCAATGTAGTTATACCACGAACAAAGAAGTTGTTTGTACCCAACACGGTAAGTCCAGGCGCAGCGCCCTCCAGTCGTTGCATGATATTAGACTGCAGTTTGCCTTTCAGTTTTTCAGGTGTAATAAGCGAGAACGAGCCAGTAGCTCTCTCTTTAGAGAGCGTTTGATACCCCGTTACAATTACATCCGAAAGCGAATGCTGGTCGGACTCCATTACCAGATTGAGTTTCTTTTTTGCTCCGATAATCACAGTTAATGGTTTCATGCCTACAAAGGTAGCAACCATTGTCTTTTCCTTATCGGTTAAGGGGATATCAAAATATCCATCGCTATCGGTTACTCCCACTCGCGCACTTTCTTTAAATGCGATAGCCACTCCCGGCAAGCCCTCTCCCGTGTCGTCAACGATGCGTCCCGAGATACGGCGTTGCACCTGTTTCGAGTTTTGTTGCACTAGTGCGGAGTTGTCTTCAGGCACTGAAGCGTTAACCTTCAGCGCATACGGATTTGCAAGCGTGCATGCCAAAATGCAGCAAACGCGCAACCACTTGCCTTTCTTAAGACTTAGTGGCGATGGTGTCTTGGTGCGGATAGATTTCATCTTTATCAAGATTAGCATTACGGTCTTTAGTCTCTTTGGCAAAGGTTGTAGCACTCCTCCAAAAGGTAATATGCCACTCCTTCACCTTAATCATATAAACAGCCCCCAAATATCTCATTAGTGGGCGTCTTTATAGATAACGCAAAGTTAATTCTTTTCTTTTTATTTGCAAAGAAAGAACAAAAAACTTTTAGTTTCTAGTGCATTTTTTTTCATCTATAAACAAATATATGCGTATTTATACTTTGTGCAACCCAACAAACGTGGAAATATGAGCTAGCAAAGCCCAACATTTATGACCAAGAAAAAACTACTATTAAGTATATTATTCCCCTTTCTTTTCTTGGTTCTCGCAGATTAGCATGCAGTAATCAACATTCTTCGCCACTCGTATTTTATATAGATATTGCCAACCATACGCGCAACAACTACAAATACCACACAGTTCAGAGCAAAAAAACAGCGAAACCTTCAAAAACAAATCAATGCCCTTAGACAGAAAAACAATCAGGAAACTAAATTTCAACCCAAAGAAAAATCCAACAAAACAATCTAATACTTTTGTACCTATTATGCCTGTTTTCCATTTATAGAGTTGACTCCACAGACTTCTCATTTCAATATCGCACCATTATTATTTATCCCAAACTTTTATTTATTTGTTTCAAAATACATATCTTTGCATTCGGCAATATATCATTAAACTATCCATTAAGTATTGCTCCTGCAAAAGAGTTGTATACCAATTTGAGCCAAATACCCGTAAAAAGAATTGCTCATGCAGAAGTGCTTTTGGCAGGAAGGCTTGGCAATACTTGGGGTGGCATGATTATTACTAAAAACTAAGTTGTACAATAGTAATTTAACAAAATAATAAAATGAAGAAATCAATCTTATTCTTAATCGCAGCATTTGCAATATGCTGCAATATATACTCACAGCATGCTGTGAAGTCGCTTTCATTGCAACCCAAAATAGGTGTAGGCCTATCGAAATTAACCTACCATTACAACTCAGATTTCAGACCGGGCATTGTAGTTGGCTTTGAAACAGAATACCAGGTTAAACCCAAGTTAGGTTTATCGGTTGGTTTGCTTTATTCTCAACAAGGTTCAAAATACACGCTTGGAGAAGAGAACCACCATTATGAATACAACTATTTCAACATCCCAGTGTTGACCAATTTCTATGTAGCAAAGAACTTGGCCTTGAAAGTGGGCTTACAACTTGGGTTAAAGAGCAGTAGTAAAGATTATCTGTCAATGAATGGTTGGGAAACTTCTCAAGTTAACGACAATATTAAATCTGTGGACGTGGCTATCCCTCTGGGTATTTCTTACGAAATGGGCAAGTTTGTAGCGGATGCACGCTATAATTTCGGCCTTACCGAAGTGAGGTTGCGTTCGCAATTTAGTGTTTTCCAATTCACAGTGGGCTATCGGTTCGACTTGATAAAAGGTAGAAAGTAATTATCGTAGCACCTAACTATGGTTGACTACACGTTTGCGAATGATGCATTTGCCCATTCGCGATTATTTATAAAAGATGAGCTCAGAGAATATAACAAGTAATACAACAAGTAATACAAGACGAAATATTTAGTAAAATATAGCTTAAAATCCCAAAATCCATTTACAAGTGGGTTTTGGGATAGTTTTTTTAAAGTAATCTACAAAAGGCTGTATGTAGATTTCGTACTGACCTATTCCTAACTCTTGATTTAAGCTCTTTTGTCGTTCCTTGAAAAGTGCGTTTTGCCTTTCCACTTCGCCCAAAGCTCCGTGTTGGCGAT
>NZ_CALKQY010000007.1:0-26518 GCF_937990675.1 Hoylesella shahii
TAATAAAACAATGAAATATCAGAGTAAATAACTATATTTGCAGTTGTGCACTTTTGTTTGACAACGTACATATATGAATACGATAAAAGTTTCAGTTTTATTGATAGTTGTTCTTGTTGTAGTTGCTGGATGCCATTACACTAGTAAACCTCGCACTGTTGATAGTGAACAGGCTAGACTTTACCCTCGTGTCCCTTACGAGGCTATTAAAGACAATAAAGACTCTCTTGACTTTATCCTGTCATTAGAAGCGTTTTATGAGGAGTTTGGGAAAGATAAGAAACCTTATCAATTATCGGTTGATGAAATGAAAATGGCCAAAAAAATATTGGAAAAATATGTGGAGGATGAAGGAAACAACCTCGTTGCCGAACCTAAGGCGAGCGCGAAAATGGGGAAAGAGGGGTGCGACGTAATGGAGAACATAAAGCCCTTACCTCTGACACATTATTATAAGCAGTACCTTGGATATGAGCAAACGGGGCATCACATTGTGGAAATAAACTTGCTTGCTTTTGTTTATGTGAACTATGGGGAAAGTGTGAGTGCTTACCTTCAACGTGTTTACAGCCTCCCGCATGACGGTGGAAAGCATTTTGGCAGAGTGCTGATCGACCTTACAGAAAAGAAGGTGATACGTTTCTCTTTGAATGCAGTAGCTTAAGACCGCTCGTTTGCCCATGGCTTCTAGGCTTTTGCCGCTTCAGTTTGTGTTTGAACACCAAGTTATACGGTCTTTGTGTTGTTTTTGATAAAACTTTCCATGTTCGCATCAATGGTCTGCTCCTACACCACGATAATACCTTGATAAGCGAACGTTTTTATTAGGTATCATAATCTTTTTCGTATCTGCGTAATTTTTATGTCTTCCTTTCGTTTGTATTAGCAGCATTTTGTCGGATACTCTTATCAATCTTCCTTATATGTGACTTCCCGACTTGCGAAAAAACTGTATATCATCAACTAAAAGTATTTTGAAAACATTCCTGTTATTTGTCTTTTGTCACTATTAATTTACCCTTGTGAGAACTCCATGAATGCATTGTCTTCCTAATATCTCCAATCATATATCCGTACTTTCTATGTTATTCATGATAAATTCTGTTTGCAATTCCTTGTAAATCAAAAATATAAATTGAAACAGGATCTCTAGTCGCTATTTTTACAAGCACCTATAACTCGTTGGCTACGCTTGCCTAAGCGCCACTTACAGCTAAGATGTGTAGATGAAAAATAGTTAATTTACGTCAACTACTTGTCGTTTTTAAAAAATACATGTATATTTGCTTCATAAACTAATTAAACTACAATTTTATGAAAAAGGTTATACTTTTAAGTATTTTATGTGCGTCTGTATTTTATGGTAATGCACAAGTAAAAATCGCAAACAATGGTAATACTTTGTTTGGTTATCCTACTTCTTACACCCCTATTTCCCCTATTAGTGTTAATTGTGAAGGAAGAAAAGACAGTAAGGTAACAATACAGGGTACTGAGGTTGGACTGTATACCAAAAGAACAGGCAATGCTCATTGGGGAAATGCAATACATTCTGTAAGTGAAAACCCTAATGTTACTTTTAGTGTTGGTGTCAAAGCTGAAGCATATCACTTGTCACCTTTGGGGGCAGGGCGTGCGTTTGGTGTTTTCGGAACAGCAGGAAATGCAACATCAGGATGGAATTATGGCATTTTTGGGCGTTTGCAGGGAAACCAGAATGGTGCAGGAATCTATGGAACAATCACACACGATGAGAATGGAATGGATACTCGGGGGAGATATGCGGGCTTCTTCAATGGACCAACTAAGGTTGTTGGGGATCTTTATGTAACAGGATCTATCTATGGTGTTGTGTTGGGTGGATCTGTTGCAGAAAACTCTGCTTTGCAAGCGATGTCTTATTCTCAATCTCATTCTAATGAGAAGAATTTAAACTATGCAGATAGATTGGGGAAACTTGACATGATCTCTTATTATATGCCTCAAACTGAGCCGTTGAAAGTCAATTCATTAAATTCGAGTGGTGATACGGTTGTCGTTGAACGCCAATTAACGGCTATAGAGTTGCAATGTCTGGAAAAACGCCATTTTGCTCTTTCTGCAGATCAGCTGCAGAAAGATTTCCCTGATTTAGTTTATGAGCGAGAGGATGGAAGTAAGGCTGTCAACTATATTGAAATGATTCCTATTCTTATTCAGACGATTAAAGAGTTGAACAATCGGATCTCTCTGCTGGAGAACTCATCTGTTACAACAGTGCAAAGGTCTGTGATGGATAACAATGGTGGAAATACTAGACTTTACCAAAATGTCCCAAATCCAGTTATTGACTTCGCTATGATTAATGTAGAAATTCCTCGTGATGTAAAGCAAGCCAGCTTATGTTTTTATGACGTCAATGGTGTCAAAGTGAAGACCTACAATCTTGCTGAACGAGGAAGCTTTTCTTTCAGAGTTTCTGCGTCAGACTTTAAATATGGGCTTTACATGTATGCCTTAATTATAGATGGTAGAGTAGTAGAAACAAAACGCCTAATTGTGAACAAATGATTTTCTTTACCCTTTATTTACTAGCATATGAGTAATGTTTTGAAATACATATTCATGGCTTGCTTTCTAAGTGTAAATACTTTTATGTATTCTCAAGCCAAATGGGTTTCATTGGATAATTCACCAGTTGGAACTCTCCCAACCATCGAAGTTTTGAAATCTGACAATTTGTCATACCAAATTAGGGTAAGCATACATGGATTTTATGATGAGCAGGTTGTTAAAGAGGCTGTGGTTTACCATAGAATCTCTTTTGGAGACGATGTCACAACAGCGGAAATAGGTTTCCCCGCAATGCCGATAATCTCTCAGTTGATAGCTTTGCCAACAAGAGGTGAGTATTCCAGTTCTGTGTTAGAGAAGAAATGGGCTGATGTCAGTATTGGAAAGATATATCCATACCAAAAGCCTCTATTAGAAACAGAATCTCCTACAAAAATTATTGTAAATAATGCTGTTTACAATCAGGAACTCTATACTATTCCATTAGTTAGTAATGGTAATGTTAGCGTGTGGAGAGATGTACATAATGTAACCTTCTCTCTATGCCCATTTAAGTATTACCCTAAAAATGGGAATCTTTCTGTTTTATCTGAGTTTGTATTTAAAGTTGAGTTTTCTGCAGGTAAGGACGCGTTCAAGCATCAAGCAATTGCAAAGAGTGATTTAACAATGTTTGATAACAACTTTTCTACACTTGGAAACAAATTGGTTACAGATAACGCATCTTATGATTACCTTATTATTGTAGGTGACAATGATGCATTGCTCAAGAGTCAAACTTTAAGTGATTTTTGTAAATGGAAAGCTGTAAAAGGCTATAAAACAAAAGTAGTTTCGACCTCGTTTGTGGGAAAATCGTGTCTTTCTATAAAAAAATACATAGCAAATGAATACAGGAAGGGTATTAAGTATGTATTATTTATTGGTGATGACGATAGAATTCCTCTATACGATAGAAGAAGCTCTCAGACAGGAGGTATAATAGAAAGTGATTATTGGTATGGTTGTATGGATGGTGACGATGATGTACAGAGTGATCTTGTAATTGGAAGATTTTCTACAAATTCAGTCACGGATTTGCAAAATATGGTCAATAAAACAATTAAATATGAAAGTTCAGACAATCAGTATGCGCAAGACGTTCAATTAGTGGCTAATAGTGAGGACGCCCCCTTTAAATATCAGAATTGTTGTGAACAAATTCGTACAGCAGCCTATCGTACTCCTTTAAACTTTAAGCGAACTTACGGTGCTACAGCATCGTATGGTGGAACTAATTCAACAAATGCGGATATTATTTCGCAAATAAATCATGGAGTCAATATTGTTAATTATAGAGGACATGGGGACTGGGATAGATGGATATGTTGGAATTTCTTGGGCCAGGACTTTTTAGTCAATGACATAGGTGCACTAGCGAATACAACTTATCCAATTGTATTTGGAGTTGCCTGTACAACTGCAGATATTAGAAACCATACTTGTTTGTTAGAAACTTTTATGCGGTCAAAACATGGCTCTGTTGCCTATATTGGAGCAACAATTCCTTCTTATACAACAGCAAACCACTCCTTTAATAAAATTCTATTCTCAGAGTTGCTCAATAATGATATCGCTAATGTAGGTGAGTTAAACGTTAGGGCGCATATAAGAAACATCTCTGCGATAAGAAATTTTACGGCAATTGACAATGCTTTCTGCTATGTGTGTGGGAGTGATCCTGCGCTTGAAATATGGACCCAAAAACCAAAAACGTTTAGAAATGTTACGGCGTTGAGACAGCAAGATGGACTTCACATAACTGTTAATGGTGTTGTGAACTATACCATTTCTGTGTTGTCTAAGAATGGTAGCTTACGATATAAGGTGGAATCTTCTTCAAATTCAGTAAAACTTCCTGATTACCAGTCTGGCGATCTTATTTATCTAAATAAACGCAATTATATTCCCCTTGAGGTTAAGCCTCAGGGCAACAGTCAGAATACAGTTTATGTTCAGAATAGAATATTTACAAACGATGAAGTTATTTCTGGTAATAAAATAGAAATGGGTTATGACGTTACTCCTTCTATACAATACGGAAAAGTACTAATAAAGAAAGACGCAAAATTAAGACTTCGTAGTTCATCTGGCACGATTTTGAAAAATGGTGTTGAATGTGAGAAAGGCGCTACATTAATTATTGAATAATTTTTTGCCATTCTCTGTTAAAAACAGAGAATGGCTCATTTTAAAGATGAAAAGAAATATTGATATTGATTGTTTCAGGGCTGTATTGATAAGTTTAGTTATCCTTGTCCATGTTGTGAATTTTGGAAATCTATACCCTTTGTTGAAGAATTCCATTTTAGCATTCATAATGCCTGCTTTTTTAGTCATAACAGGTTATTTAGTGGACGTAGATAAGCCTCTTAAGAAGTTCTCTCTTTATTTATTAAGAATATTTCTACCATATTTAATAATGGTGTTGAGTTATTCTATTTTGTCTTTGTATCTTCCTGTTCGGGATGGTATTGAAGTCTTTAATGTTTCTACTATCACTTACGTCTTGTTTGTTAAATCAATAGGCCCTTATTGGTTCTTACACACCATGATGGTGTGTGGTATTTTATACTATATCTCATTTCGTCTTTATTCAGAAAAATTGAGTGTTACGGCAAGATATTCTATATTTGCCTCTTTGCTTATTATTGTGTCTCTATTTACACCGATTTTAAATATAAGGAGTGCCACTTATTATTTTATTGGAGTGGGGATAAGACTTTATTTTAAAGATTTTTCGTGCGTATACATAAAGAATTTTTGGCCAATAGTCCCATTTGTGCTATTGTTATCCAATTCTTACTTTCATGATTGGGGCGCTATTTCTATTGTTGTGTGTGTAATTTCCTTCTTCTCTTTTGTATCTAAGGCTTGCTCTTTTCTTAGCAATAAGAGTACTGGCATGCTTGAATATATTGGACGAAATACTTTGCCTATTTACATTTTCCATCCTATTTTTACAATGTTAGCAAAGTTTACATTGCCAGTCTTTGCATTTGAGCCAACAGGGATACTTCATGCTTTTTCCGTCATTCTTGTTGGGATTCCTGGTTGCATTTGTATTGCTAAATTTATGGATATAACACGTCTGTCTTATGTTTTCTTCCGTAATAGGATATTAAGGTAGGGTTATGTTATAATGTTTTCAATCCGCTTATAGCACGGTTCATTGTGTTGGAAGTAGTTTAGGACAGTTTCGTTAGGCCTTACAGAGCAAATGGTGATACGATTTTCTTTGAATGCAGTAGCGTAAGACCGCTCGTTTGCCCTTGACTTTTAGGCTTTTGCCGCTTCGGTTTGTGTTTAAACACCAAATTATACGGTCTTTGTGTTGTTTTTGAGAAATACTTTTCATGTTCGCATCAATGGTCTGCTCCTACACCACGATAATGCCTTGATAAGCGAACGTTTTTATTAGGTAGCATAATTTTTTTCGTATCCGCGTAAACTTTTTATGCCTTCCCTGCGTCTAATGCATGTTTATATTAACCAAAAACGGTGCTTTGGCACATCGGCGTGTTGCCTATCGCACATCATATCGTTAGTATGTTAACCATATTATCAACTTTTTAATTTAAAACATTATGCCTTACACCACATTCGATTTTAGGTCTGTGCCTTGCGATTGGACCTTGTGTTTCATCCAAAATTGCGCTTTGAAGGCAACATGTATGCGCTATTTTGTTGGCGAACACGTGCCAGTGAATACAACAAGTGGCTCTGCCGTCTACCCAACTGCCTTGCAGGGAAACGTTTGCAAACACTATATTGAAAAGCGTGTGATACGCGTTGCGTGGGGATTTGTTACGCTTTTCAGCGAAGTGAAACGCAAAGACGATCTTCCGTTACGAAATCAAATCAAAGAATTTCTAGGAGGACACGGCACTTACTATAGCTACATGCACGGCAAAAAGATGCTCAATCCCGAACAACAAGCCTGGATACTCGACCTGTTTCGCGACTATGGCTACACCACAAACCTTGTTTTCGACCATTATGCCGATGTTTACGACTTCGATTAAATTGTTTTTGCCCAGTACAAACATGCTTGTACTGCGACTACAAGTAAGTTGTACTGTTGCTACAAGCCGCTTGTAGTGTCAGTACAAGCCGCTTGTAGTGCCACTACAAGGGCGCTTGTACTGCAATAGGTCGTTATCTTTGCGAATGCAAAAGGCGGTTGGTGTACCTTGCATCAACCGCCTTTTGATTTGTTTTGCTCGAAAACGTATGTTTTCTTCTAGTTACGCGTTTCTGTCTTTATGCTTTCTAGCCTACTTCTAGTTCTTGTTTTAAGAACTTGGGGGTAAATCCTACCTTGCTTTTGGCCACCTCTTCGGGTGTTCCTGCCGAAAGGAGGAGGCCGCCGTTGCGCCCACCTTCGGGACCCATGTCGATGATATGGTCGGCAAGTTTAATCACATCGAGGTTGTGTTCGATGATTAGCACCGTGTTGCCGCGGTCTACCAGTTTCTGTAACACATCCATTAGGATGCGAATATCCTCGAAGTGCAGACCTGTTGTGGGCTCGTCAAGGATGTATATGGTCTTTCCTGTGTCGCGTTTACTTAGTTCGGTGGCCAACTTTACACGCTGACTCTCGCCACCCGAGAGTGTTGTGGAGGGTTGCCCAAGCTTGATATAGCCCAAGCCCACATCCTGAATGGTCTTTATTTTCTGCAAGATGTTGGGTACATTCTCGAAAAATTCCACTGCTTGGTTGATGGTCATGTCCAGCACATCGGCAATGCTCTTGCCCTTATATCTCACTTCCAGCGTTTCGCGGTTATAGCGTTTGCCGTGGCAAACCTCGCAAGGCACCATCACATCAGGCAGTACATTCATCTCAATGGTTTTGTATCCGTTGCCCGAACAGACCTCGCAACGGCCGCCCTTGACGTTAAACGAGAAACGACCAGGCTTATAGCCCCTTATCATTGCCTCGGGAAGATTTACGAAAAGGTTACGAATGTCGTTGAAAACGCCTGTGTAGGTTGCGGGATTAGAACGTGGCGTGCGCCCAAGAGGCGACTGGTCTACATTCACTACCTTGTCAACGTTGTCTATTCCCTCCACATCATCGTATGGCATGGGCTTTTTTAGCGAGCGATAGAAATGTTGCGAGAGTATGGGTTGCAGAGTTTCGTTGATGAGTGTCGACTTTCCAGAACCACTTACGCCCGTAACGACAATTAGTTTGCCCAAGGGTATCTCCACATCCACGTTTTTTAGGTTGTTGCCTTTGGCTCCGCGTATCCAAATGCTTTTGCCGTTGCCCGCTCGTCTGTGGGCGGGCACTTCTATTTTCATTTGTCCGTTAAGGTAATTGGCGGTGATGGTGTTGCCTTTCAGCATGTTTTGGGGCGTGCCTTGGTACACCACCTCGCCCCCTTTACGACCAGCCTTGGGGCCGATGTCGATGATATAGTCGGCTGCTAGCATCATATCTTTGTCGTGTTCTACAACGATGACCGTGTTGCCTAGGTTGCGTAGCTCTTTAAGCGAGGCAATTAGTCGTTCGTTGTCTCGCTGATGCAGACCAATACTAGGCTCATCGAGGATGTAAAGCACGTTAACCAATTGCGAACCAATCTGCGTTGCGAGTCTGATACGTTGGCTTTCGCCGCCCGAAAGCGACACCGACTGGCGGTTAAGTGTGAGATAATCTAGCCCCACTTCGAGCAGAAAGCTCACGCGCGTTCGTATTTCCTTCACGATTTCGGCCGCAATCTTGCGCCCTTTGGTGTCAAGATGCTCTTCAACATTGTCTAACCACGTTTTCAAGTCGCTGATATCCATGCTGGCTAGCTCGGCAATATTCTTGTCCCACACGCGATAGGCCAGGGATTCGCGTTTAAGTTTCTGCCCTTTGCAGTCGGGACACTGGCATGTAGCCAAGAATTGGTCGGCCCATTTCTGACTGCTGGCCGAGTCGTCGTTGTCCATCACGCTTTTCAGATACTTAATTAGGCCATCGTAGGTGCTGAAAAAGTCGCTCGAAGTGTGCACCAGTTCTTTCGCAATCTTCACCCTTTCCATCGAGCCATACAGAATTTCGTCGAGCGTTTCGGCAGGAACATCCTTGATAGGCGTCTTTAGTTCGCAGTCGTTTTTTTTAAGTATGGCATCAATTTGCCAAAAAATCATTTGGTTTTTATATTTTCCGAGAGGCACAACAGCGCCATCATGGATGCTTTTGGAGGTGTCGGGTATAACCTTTTCTAGGTCTATTTCGTTTACATAGCCCAATCCTTTGCACTTAGGGCATGCCCCTTCGGGCGAGTTGAAAGAGAAGTTGTTGGGAGCAGGTTCGGGATAAGAGATGCCCGTAACGGGGTCCATCAGTCGTTTAGAGAAACTTTTCAGCTCGTCGTTATCCTTATCTAGAATCATGATAACGCCGTTGCCCTGTTTCATTGCCACTTCAATAGTTTTCTTAAGGCGTTCATCGTCTTTGCTTTGTACCTGAAGTTTGTCTATCACCACCTCAATATTGTGGTTTTTATAGCGGTCAACCTTCATGCCACGAGTAATCTCTGTTACTTCTCCATCGACGCGCATGTAGAGATAACCTTTACGTCGCATGCTTTCAAAGAGTTCTCTATAATGACCTTTGCGCTGGTGAACTAAAGGTGCTAGGATGTAGATGCGCTTATTGACATAGCGTTCTAGAATCATTTCAATCACCTGTTCTTCGGTGTATTTCACCATCTTTTCGCCTGTGGCGTAGCTGTATGCAGTTCCAGCACGCGCATAAAGCAGTCGCAGATAGTCGTAAATCTCGGTGGTAGTGCCCACAGTGGAGCGTGGATTTTTGTTGGTTGTTTTCTGCTCGATGCTAATAACGGGGCTAAGGCCAGTTATCTTGTCCACGTCGGGTCGTTCCATTCCACCCAAGAAATTGCGTGCATAGGTAGAGAATGTTTCCATATAACGTCGCTGACCCTCGGCAAAAATGGTGTCGAAGGCCAACGACGACTTGCCCGAACCTGATAGTCCGGTTATGACCGTGAGGCTATCACGAGGGATTTGCACGTCAATATTCTTGAGGTTGTGCACCCTTGCACCCCACACATTTATTTTTTCGTCTTGCATTATTGTTGTCCTGTTGTTATTGTTGTTGGTAGGCCTTGATGTAAAAAGCCGCTAATAGCATTACCCCTTTATGGGTTCTGGTTATTCTCTATAACTTCTTAGCAGGTTAACATCTTTCTTGATGTTAAACACTTTGCCGTCGGCCCCTTTGGCATTAACGAGTACGAAGTAAACCCCTTCTTTCACGTCTTGCCCATTAAACTTACCATCCCAGCCCAACGCAGGGTCGTTCCATTCGTAAAGTTTTTGCCCCCAGCGGTTGAAGATGTAAGCTTTGAATTCCACGAGCGACTGATAACCAGGCTTTGCTTGATACACATCGTTAACGCCGTCGCCATTGGGTGTAAAGGCGTTGGGCATTTCTAGTTTACTTTCGGCAATGCTAACGCGTATTGGGTCGGCCGTTTTCCAGTACTCTTGTGTGTATTCCACTGTGTCGTTGCCTTGCACAAAGGTGGCAAATAGTTCAACATAATGCACGCCAGCCACGGTAAACGTCACCTCGGTGTTTTGTTCAAATCTTGCCAGATAGGGCGTTTGGCGCTTTTGGTCGGTGTAAAAACGCCACTCAAAATGTGCATTCCAGCCATCAGCATTAGCGATATTGGCTTCAAACTTCACTCTTAGCGGAGCCGAGCCTTGATAGTCGCTGCTTTGTTCTTCGCCATTAGTGGTGAAGAACGTGGCCACGGGGTTTATTGTTGGCGTTTGTTGAGCGCGAACAACGTGGGCGATAATTGCGAGCAGCACGATGAGCGTAGTGCGTGTTATAGCTTTCATTCTAAAAATTGTCTGTGAATGTAGACCCGTTAGCCTCTATTTCGTCGGCAACGATGTCTGTTAAGATGTTGAGGTCGATGGCCGACCGGTGGTAAACAGTTTGCAGATATTCAAGTTGCACCAGTCTGTCGTTCAGTTCCATGCGTATTTCGTCGGGTTCGATCCGTTTCTCTTTTAAGAAGCTTACAAACAAATCGAGGGCTTTGGGCATGTTGTTAACAAGCCAATGCGCCACAGCCGCGAAGAATAAGTCTTCGGTTGTGGCACTGTTTTTATTCTCAAAGATTTGGTTCAAGTGGTTAATGGCGGCCTCGGGTTTATTCAGTTGCAGTTCGGCTTTAGCCAATAGGCGTAGCACTTCAGCGTTATTGGGTTGTTCGTAGTGCAACTTAAACAGTATGTCGCAGGCCTTTTGTGCCTCGCCTTCGTTTACCAAACCTTCGGATAAGAACAGTTGTTGCGCGTTGGTGATGGTTCCTAGCAGTTGTAGTCGGTGCAATACCTCTTTGGCCAAGGTGAAGTCTTGAGTTTGTAAGCAAACATTGGCCAGCCCTTGAGCAATATTTTCGTCTTCGGGCAGCCGTTCGGCCAGTTGGGCAAAATATTGTTTAGCCTTGTTATGATTACCCAAATGGAGGTGCGCCATAGCGCGGAAGTAGGTCCATTCGTCGCTGGCAGTGTCTTCTTTAAGTCCTTGCGATTTGGCAAAGAGCAATAGTAGGCTCCAGTATTTCTTTCTGAAAAGGAACCGTCCAAACGTAGAGAACAAGGGCGACATGCCCAAGGCACCCAACAGTTGATTGCCAAAGAACAAGCCATGAGTGGCTATGCCATTGTCAATGAATGGGTTGTCGAAGTCGTTTTTCAAGTTGTTGAGAAGGAAAAAACGGTACAAGTCTTGCAAGAACATGCGCCTGATGTAAGCCGGGTTGTGAATGTCGGGAGCAATATTTCCTTGTATTTCCACTGCGCTTGTGTTGAGGGCGTTTTTCAGTTCGGCAGGAATCTGACTGGCAACCATGGCAATAGCCAAAGCCAGCGAGTATTTATCCGAATTGCAAAACGAGCTGTGTTTAAAGAGATTTTCTTCTAGTCGGCTCTCATCTAGTCCTTCAAGCGGTTTCAATTCGGGGTGTTCGGCATAGAAAGGCACGAACCAATTGTTGGCTTTGTTGAAGAAGGGAAATCGCTTCATTTGTGAAAACCCTCCAAAATACACGTCCATGCCCATTTTTTGCATATCCATCATACGTGTATAGCTTTTCTCTAGCTCTTCCATAGCCTTTTCTTCGGCCTGTGGGTTGATGATGTCTTGTAGGTTTTGTTCATCAGTGGGTTTGTCCATGAAGAAGTTTTGACCGCGCAACATGTTAGGAATGATGTCGCGATTAATCTCTTCTGTGGTTTGGTTAGCATTGAGGCAATACACAATTTGATATTGCAGTTCGAGCAATTCGCTTTGCACAGCCTGTGCACTAATGGTTTTTCGCAACTGTTCAATCAGTTCGGGGTAGAACATTATTTCCTCTCTAGGCAGCGTAAGTGCCCAACCCACCAATGCCCTTTGCTTCACTTGTTGGTCGGTGGCGTATTGATAGAGATAGAGTAGGGTGGCAAATTTGCGAGCATCCCACACCAAAAGCAACGACAAGAGCAATGCGCTGGTGAGCAATTGCGCATCATTAGAGTCGATAGTGGGCGACAAAAGCAGTTCTTGATAAAACGATTTTTTCTCTTCGTTCCAATGCAAGTCGGTTAGCAAGTGGTAGAAAATAGCCGTAGTTAGTTCGTGATGCTCGGCGTAGATAGCCCTTTTCTTCTCGGTATTAGTCGTAGAAGGGTTGAGCGAGAGCATGGCTGTTTCTTGCACAAAGCTTTCCAGACGCTGCCTCATATCAGGCAAAGGCATGTTGGCCACAGCATAAGGCGAATAATAAGACAAGCCCGCGGTGTTGCGTTTAAGGCTTGCCATGCTCACATCATTAAATAAGTGGAAGGCCTTTTTAAGCAATCCGTTGTACACTTCTTCTCTTTTGGGGTCGTTAAATCCCCTTTTGATGAAGTCTTTCATCAGCCTATAGTCTTCCGCAATATTGTCAAGACGGTCTGAATATTGTTGCACCTTGTTGCGGTTGATAATATTTCGTATGCCATCAAGAGCATCTCCCAATTCGCGAGCAGTTAAAATCTTGCCCAAAGTGGTGTTGTGGGCTGGGCGCATGCTCCATTTAATGTTTCTTATATCGTCTGTATTCATTGCGTTGAAAAGTCTTTAATGGCGTTTTTGTCTTTCTCTCTCACTGGCTTAAACTTATTGAAAACCACCTTAGGCAGAGCTTTAAGTGCAGCATCGTTAAGTTTGAAGTGCGTTTTAAGCAAGTCGGCGTAGTGCTGAATGCCCTTCGTGTTGAGCGAATCGCAAGCCATATGGTAGGCCTTAACAAAGGCAGGCAGCGATTGGTTCACCATCTTTTGGTGTTTGTTGTTGGTGGTAAACACGGCAACCCCCAGCAGAATATCTTTCTTTTGCGTGTCGGCCAGCACGTTGTTTTTGGCCAGTCGTGCCACGGTGGCTTGCGGTTCGGACAAAAAAGTGGCATCAATCTCATTGCCCACAAGCATTTTTAGACGTATAAACACGTTGTTAACCTGAATGCGAAACACTTCGTTTTTGGGCTTATAGCGGTCGATAAGGTAGGTAACAAGAAAGTCGGTACCCGAGAAGCGAGTCATTCCCACCATCTTATCGCCCAGTTGTCGCACGTCTTTAATACGCGCATTGCGATTGGTTATGAGTTGCCAATGCAAGTTGGTTGCCCCTAATTCTTTCAGCGAAGCCCCTTTTTTGCGCATCTGTTCGGCCCTAACCAGATCGGTAAACGCTCCATGAACTCGGCCCCTTAGCAGGGCCGTGTCGCAATCCATCTGCGCATTATATTTTACTAAGCGCACATTGATGTGTTGGTTTTCAAATAGTCCAGATGCCTCGGCCACGTAAAGAGGCAAGCAATCTAAGGTGGGCATCACGGCAATGAGCAGTGTTGAATCGGCTGGCGTTAGTTTTTTATCCTGTGTTTTGGGTGCATCGCCTTTGCTATTACAAGCAAAAAGCAGTGTCACCAACAAAATATAGGCAAGTGTGCGTATGTGGGTTATCGTCATCTTGATGAGTGTTTGCAGTTAAAAACCTTGCTCTCCGTTCACGTTACGGCTTCTTTCAAGGTTTTATCTATGCAAAATTAGCAATAATTTTGTTGTGAGAAAAAAGATTTCGTAAATTTGTAGGCGATGGCAAAAGATAAAACAGCATACGTTTGTGACAACTGTGGGCACGAGTCTTTGAAATGGATTGGCCGCTGTCCTAGTTGTGGTGAGTGGAATAGCTTTAAAGAAATACGTGTTGCTCCTGCGGTAGCGGGTGGCGGAAAACGGCAGTTAGTGGGTGGAGTAGGCAATACTTCATCCGCTCGTAACAAGCCTATGCCTATCTCAAAAGTAGAAGCAAAAGACGAACCACGCATAGACTTGCACGATGGAGAACTAAATCGTGTGCTTGGCGGCGGACTAGTAAGAGGCTCGATTGTGCTCCTTGGCGGTGAACCAGGCATTGGAAAAAGCACCCTTGTGTTGCAAACCATCTTGCGAATGCCCGAAAAACGCATCCTATATGTTAGTGGAGAGGAAAGCACACACCAACTCAAGATGCGCGCCGACCGCATAGAGGAGCATGTGAGCGATAATGTAATTGTGCTGAGCGAAAATACTTTAGAGAAGATTTTAGTACAGGTTGACGAGGTAAAACCCGACTTGCTCATCGTGGATTCGATACAAACCATTGAAAGCGAAGCCATCGACAGCTCGCCAGGAAGCATCGTTCAGGTGCGCGAATGTGCCTCGGCGCTGCTTAGGTTTGCTAAAACATCGTCTGTGCCAGTGCTACTTATTGGGCATATCAATAAGGAAGGCGTTCTGGCTGGCCCCAAAATATTGGAACATATCGTTGATACTGTGTTGCAATTTGAGGGCGATCAACATTACATGTACCGCATATTGCGCTCTATAAAGAACCGTTTTGGCTCTACTTCCGAACTAGGAATTTACGAAATGCAGCAAAACGGACTACGGCCTGTGTCTAATCCTAGCGAACTGTTACTCACTCGCGACCACGAAGGACTCTCGGGCATCGCCATTAGTTGCGCCATCGAAGGAGTTAGGCCGTTTTTGGTGGAGACGCAAGCCTTGGTTTCTACTGCCGCCTACGGCACACCGCAGCGTAGCACCACCGGTTTCGACCAGCGCAGGCTGAACATGCTCTTGGCCGTACTCGAAAAACGCGTGGGCTTTAAACTCATACAGAAAGACGTTTTTGTAAATATCGCAGGCGGATTGCGCGTAACAGATTTAGCAATGGACCTTAGTATCATTGCCGCCGTGCTGTCTAGCAATGTAGATACGCCCATAGATAAGGAGTGGTGTATGGCTGGCGAAGTGGGACTTAGTGGCGAAGTGCGTCCTGTGAACCGCATAGAACAGCGTATTGCCGAGGCCGAAAAGCTTGGATTTACCGATATGGTGATACCTAAGAACAATCTTTCGGGCATCGACCCCTCGCGTTATAAAATCAAACTTCATCCCGTTCGTAAGGTAGAAGAGGCATTGCGCATCTTGTTTGGATAAGGTTTCTCTTCCTATTTATTTGTTTTTCAGAGCAGCGTATTGATGGATGAAGATAGCGTAGATAACATTAATTTTGAAACAGCACTTGAATGAAAGATTCGATAATCGTAGTTAGTGGCGGAATGGATAGCGTCACCCTACTTTATGATAAGAAAGACGAGATTGCTTTTGGTTTATCCTTCGACTATGGTAGCAATCACAACCACAACGAATTGCCTCTCGCGGCTATGCATTGTCAGCGTTTAGGCATCCCGCATGTGGTTATTCCCCTTGGTTTTATGCACCAATATTTTAAGAGTAGCTTGTTGGAGAGTGGCGAAAATATACCCGATGGTAGCTACGACGAAGAGAATATGAAGTCGACCGTTGTGCCTTTTCGCAACGGCGTGATGCTTGCAGTGGCTG
This sequence comes from Hoylesella shahii, assembly GCF_937990675.1. NCBI lineage: Bacteria > Pseudomonadati > Bacteroidota > Bacteroidia > Bacteroidales > Prevotellaceae > Hoylesella > Hoylesella shahii. Next base: position 15,553 of record NZ_CALKQY010000007.1, read on the forward strand.
CAGGTATAGCCGAAAGCAATGGCTTGACCAAGATACTTATTGCCAATCACGGTGGCGACCACACCATTTACCCAGATTGTCGCCCCGAATTTATCGCAGCTATGGATGCTGCTGTTAATGCCGGAACCTTTGCCAACGTGCATGTGGTGGCCCCTTACACCAATTGGAGTAAGGTCGATATTGCTAAGCGAGGAGAAGTTTTGGGCTTAGATTATACCGAAACATGGTCGTGTTACAAGGGTGGCGACGTGCATTGCGGCACTTGTGGTACCTGTGTAGAGCGTAAAGAGGCCTTGCGCGAGGCAGGAATAGCCGATAATACGAAATACGAACGTTAAGTTTTTACATTGGCCTTGGTTCTTTCTATTTGTCTAAGCTAAGATGTAACGCGGTTTTATATAACCCGAGACATAGTTTTTACTTGATAAACACTCATGTTCCACATGCTGTGCAATAGCCCATCTCTTTGAGATACCCCACCATTTAATCAAAAAACATGTCTTTAGAGCTATTTTCGTGCAAAATGAGTTGCAAGAAAACACAAGGTGATAACATTGCAGGTGTTCGGTAAGTGGTGGTTAGTGAGAAAGGATTTGTTTTTATTTGTGACACATATATTTGTAAACTATACATAGCAAATGCACTTTTACACGCCTGCGAAAGAAACATGTTGTGTAAGTAGGAGGGTTAATTTCCTGTCAATTTTGGCTGTATATCAAGATAATTCACTAACTTTGCGCGTGTTAATTCAGGCATAAAACTATTATTCATAACATTAATAAAGATGAAAATCGAACAATTCAACTTTGCCGGTAAGAAGGCAATTGTACGTGTGGACTTTAATGTGCCATTGGATGAGAACGGAAACATCACCGATGATACCCGTATTCGCGGTGCTCTTCCCACTTTGAAGAAAATTTTGGCCGACGGCGGAGCCGTTATCATGATGAGCCACATGGGCAAACCCAAAGGCAAGGTGAACCCCAAATTGTCGCTTTCGCAAATCGTTAACAAGGTGTCTGAACGCCTTGGTGTAACGGTTAAGTTCGCTGACGATTGCGCCAATGCTACCGAAGCTGCTGCAAACCTACAGATGGGCGAAGCACTGCTGCTCGAAAACCTGCGTTTCTACGCTGAAGAAGAAGGCAAACCCGTGGGCATCGACAAAGCAGACCCTGCTTTCGCAGAGGCTAAAAAAGAAATGAAGGCTAAGCAAATAGACTTCGCTAAGAAGCTGGCTTCGTATGCAGACGTATATGTGAATGATGCTTTTGGTACGGCTCACCGTCGCCATGCATCAACGGCTGTTATCGCCGATTACTTCGATGCCGACTCGAAGATGCTGGGTTTCCTCATGGAAAAAGAAGTTACCGCTATCGATAACGTGCTCAAAAACGCGCAACATCCTTTCACGGCCATCATCGGTGGTTCGAAAGTAAGCTCTAAACTGGGTGTTATCAAAAACCTGCTCGACAAGGTAGACAATCTTATTATCGGCGGTGGCATGGGTTACACCTTTGTTAAAGCACAAGGCGGACATATTGGTTTGTCGCTTCACGAAGATGATTTGATGCCCGAAGCACTCAACGTGATGGCTGCTGCTAAAGAAAAAGGCGTTAACTTGAGCCTCTCTGTAGCTACCGTTGCTGCCGATAAGTTCGACAATAACGCTAACCGCATGGTTGTGCCTATCGACCAAATACCCGATGGATGGGAAGGTATGGACGCTTCGGAAGAGTCGCTGGAGATTTGGAAGAAAATCATTCTTGAATCTAAAACCATCCTTTGGAACGGTCCTGTTGGCGTATTCGAATTTGAAAACTTTGCACATGGCACAGGCGAAATTGCCAAATTTGTGGCTCAAGCTACACAAGAAAATGGCGCTTACTCGCTTGTAGGCGGTGGCGACTCGGTTGCTGCTGTTAACAAGTTCGGACTTGCCGATAAGGTTTCTTACGTTTCAACGGGCGGCGGTGCAATGCTCGAGGCCATCGAAGGCAAAGTGTTGCCCGGTGTTGCTGCCATTAAAGGCGAATAAACCTCATTGCTAGGCGCTCTTGGCTGCATGAAGTGGTGCATTGTGCCACGGCTGACAGGCCATATTGGCCTAAGCAAACCACCTAAATACGTTTCGGCGAGTCCAACAACGCGTTGGGCTTGCCGATTTTTTGTTTTTCCCAACTGCTTTTCCCTTTCTTTAGTGCTGCTTATGTGCAAACTTCGGTTCACATTTTTGTTCTTATGCCTGTGGCTTTCGTTGACCATGATTGCTCAGCGCAACCGCATTTTTGTTCCCAATATTGCATCATTGCAAGTTGTTGCTGGCAATAACTGGCTTTCGATGCCAATTATCGATTTAGCAGATAATGTTGCAGTGAACATCGCCTTCGACGATCTTACTCACGAATATCGCCGTTATGCCTACAAGATAGAGCATTGCAATGCCGATTGGACCACCTCCACCGAACTTTTTGTTAGCGATTACATCGACGGATTTAATGCTGATAATGTGATAGAGCGTGTACAACAGTCTATTAATACCAATGTGTTGTACACCCATTATCACTTGCAACTACCCAACGACCAATGTAGAATAAAGATGAGTGGCAATTATCGCGTAACCATCTACGATACCAATGACAACGATAAGGCTGTGGCCGAATGCTGTTTTATGGTAGTTGAGCAAGGTGTGGGTATTAAACTCAACCTAAGTGGCAACACCGACAAAGGCATTAACAGCCGTTGGCAACAACTTGATATGGAGGTGAGATTTGCTCCTGGTATGGTTGTTACAGATGTTCAGCGCCAAATACGCACAGTGGTGATGCAAAATGGGCGTTGGGATAATGCTGTTGTTAATGCCAAACCTCAGTTTGTTATGGGCGACGGATTGCGTTGGGCACACAATGCACAACTTATTTTCGAGGGTGGAAACGAATATCGCAAATTCGAATTGCTGGATGTACGACATGCCAACATGGGTGTTGAGAAAATATACTGGGACGGAAAAGCCTACCATGCTTATCTCTGGCCCGACGAACCGCGAACGAGCTATGTGTTTGATGAGGATGCCAACGGGGCATTTTACATTCGCAATAGCGATAATAGCGAAAACAACACCACTTCAGAATACGTTTATGTGCATTTCAATCTTCGCTCACCTCGTGTTGAGGGCGATGTGTTTGTAAATGGCGCGTGGACCAACGACCAACTTTCTGCACCCTATAAGATGCAATATGACGACACACAGGGATGTTATCGGTTAACCTGTTTGCTCAAACAGGGCTATTATTCGTACCAATACGTGTGGCAACAACCCAATGGCAACACGGCTAACCTACCCTCAGAGGGGTCGTTCTACCAAACCGAAAACCGCTACCAGGCCCTTGTTTATTATCGAAAAATGGGCGATAGGGCCGATAGACTGGTGGGCTTTGCAGAAATAAGGCGGTAATTAAAGGTGCTGGGGAGTTAAGAAATGAAGTAGGCAGGCCCACTACTTGCTTGCTCAGCTGTATATAGCTTTGCTCGTTCTACTCCTTCTTTGTTAGGTAATTCATCGAAAGAATAACAAGTTTTATCCATAAACATTAGTCGTGAAATTCAGTTTTTATAGACGAACTAGCGCATTGTTGTGCACATTTTTCAGTACAAAGGGGCTTGTACTGTCGCTACAAGCGTCTTGTACTGCTACTACAAGATGCTTGTACTGCCACTACAAGTCGCTTGTAGTGCTCCTACAAACGGCATTTTACAACACTATAAATACCGAAATGCAGATAGATTGATGCCAAAGTGAACAATGCGAGCAGGCATCAACATACATTTCCTTGTATTTCAGCTCGTAAACACGGTGGTTTGTCAACTGGTTAACTTGTTTCTTAATTAAAACAACAACAATTAAAACAAAACATACAATGAAATTTATAGGCATAATACCAGCCCGTTATGGTTCTTCGCGCTTTCCGGGCAAACCCCTGGCCCTACTTGGTGGCAAGCCAGTGATACAACGTGTGTACGAACAAGTGGCCCATGTGCTAGACGAAACCTACGTGGCCACCGACGACGAACGTATATATAATAAGGTGTTGGAGTTTGGCGGTAAGGCCGTGATGACCTCAACCGAACACCAAAGTGGTACCGACCGCGTGAACGAGGCTGTGCAAAAGATCGGCGGCGACTACGATGTGGTGGTGAACATACAAGGCGACGAACCTTTTGTGCAACGTTCGCAGATTGAAGCAATTTGTCAATGCTTCGACACGGAGGGCGTGCAAATAGCCACATTGGGCATCCCTTTCGCCTCCATCGATGAGGTGCGCAATCCTAATTCGCCCAAGATTGTGGTGAGCGATGCAGGTTTTGCCCTGTATTTCTCGCGTTCGGTTATTCCTTTTGTGCGTGGCGTCGAACCCGATATGTGGTTAGCACATTATCCCTTTCTCAAACATTTGGGCATCTATGCTTATCGCCCAGCAGCACTTCAGGCAATCACCGCTATGCCACAGTCGTCGCTTGAGAAGGCCGAGAGTCTTGAACAACTTCGTTGGTTGCAGAATGGCTATCAGATAAAAGTGGGACTTACCCAGGTGGAAACCGTGGGAATAGACACCCCCGAAGACTTGCAACGCGCCGAAGACTTCTTGAAAGCACACGCTCAAGGTTGTTAAGGTAGAGTTCAGCCCATCATTGCTCACACCATTGAATGTTTTTTTGCTTCTTATTCACGATAATAATTACAAAAGGTCAAGGTGTTCGCGATTTTTTTCACTACCTTTGCAAAAGGGCAAGAATGTTAAACGGCGTGTGGCGATACACCGTTACATTGTAAAACGTGCTTGCTCGTTGCAACATCCATATATAAAAGACATTTCAATAAGATATGAAACAAACTAAGATTGTGGCCACTATCAGCGACCGCAGGTGTGATCAGGATTTCATCCGCAAGTTGTTTTTCGCAGGAATGAACGTGGTTCGTATGAACACCGCTCATGCTTCAGAAGAGGGAATGAAAGAGATTATTAAGAATGTGCGTGCTGTTTCGTCGCACATCGCCTTGATGATAGACACTAAAGGGCCAGAGATTAGAACCACTGGTGTGGTAGAACCCATTGAATATAAAAGCGGTGAGATTGTGAAAATCTTCGGACGACCCGAGATGGACACAACTCACGACATCCTAAACGTGTCGTATCCCGACATTGCCAACGATGTGAAAGTGGGCGACAGCATTCTTTTCGACGATGGAGAATTAGACATGAAGGTGCTAGAGGTGCAAGGTCCGATGCTGGTTACGCAAGTACAAAACGATGGTAAGTTGGGTGCACACAAGAGTGTAAATGTACCTGGAGAGCATATCGACTTGCCTGCACTCACCGAAAAAGACCGAAGCAACATTCTTTTTGCTATCGAACAAGACATTGATTTTATTGCTCACTCTTTTGTTCGCTCGGCCGAAGATGTGCATGCCGTGCAAAAAATTCTCGACGAACATAATAGCGACATAAAGATTATATCAAAAATTGAGAACCAAGAGGGTATCGACAATATCGATGAGATTATTGATGCCTCGTATGGTATTATGATTGCGCGTGGCGACTTGGGCATCGAGGTGCCTTTGGAGTGCATCCCTGGTTTGCAAAGAGAAATTATTCATAAGTGTGTACTGAAAAAAAAGCCTGTTATTGTGGCCACACAGATGCTCCACACCATGATAAACAATCCTCGCCCAACGCGTGCCGAGGTGACAGATATAGCCAATGCCGTGTATTATCGTACCGATGCTCTGATGCTCAGTGGCGAAACGGCTTCGGGAAAATATCCCCTCGAGGCAGTACAAACCATGGCTTCTATTGCCGAACAGGCTGAAAAAGACCGCTTAAGACTGAAGGGTTTAGAGATTTCGCTTTCTCCCAATTGCAGTCAGAAAGAGTTTTTGGCTTACTCGGCCATCGAGTCAACACGCCGTTTGGGTGTAGCAGGTATCATTACCGATAGCGAATCGGGCGAAACGGCTCGCATCCTATCGTCGTTCCGCGGTGCAACGCCTATCTTGGCTATGTGTTATAAGGAGAAATTGCAACGCTGGCTCAATCTTAGCTATGGGGTTATCCCTGTTCATCAGAAAGAACACCATGCACCGCAGTTTATGTTTACCGCTGCCATCCGTATGTTGAGGCAGAAGGGATACATCAACTTGGAAGATAAGATTGCATACCTTAGCGGTAGCTTTGGAGAAGGTGGAGGCACCACTTTTGTTGAAATCAACAAGGTGGCTATGGCTCTTGATGCCGATAGTAATTATCGTTTCCACTTGCCCGAACATCCATCTTTGCGCAGAGTGGGCGAACCCGAGGCCGAAGAAACTTGTGAGAAAGACGAGTAAATATTGTGTTCTATGCGCTTATCCGCAGTCGTAGGCAGGGTTTGAGGCTTTTTCAGCGTAGCCAACTGCAAAGTGTGAGGGGTAAGCAATACTATATCGCAAAGATTTAAGCGGGCAAACATGTGCAATAAAGCGTGTTTGTCCGCTGGTCTTTAATATACACTGTGCAACGTTTGCACAGTAAAAGGTGAATAGTTGTTAACTCAGTGAATTATAAATACTTTAACCGTTATTTGCAATCAATAAGTTAATAATGGTTTTCTATGGCTGTAGTGCTAATGTTAATGTTATAATTTTGCCCTCAGAAACAAACGTATGTGTTTAATACATCAGTTTAATTTAATCAGGAATAAAAGATGAAAAAGATTTTGATGACTATGGTTGCAGCAGTTATAGCTGTAAGTGCAAGTGCACAAGTTTATCTTGGTGGAAGCATCGGTGTTGGTGTAAGCAAGGTAAAAAATGGAGAAGAGAAAACAACCTTCAAATTGTTGCCCGAATTTGGTTACGGCATTAACGGCAACTGGGCTGTTGGTACGGTAATTGGTTGGGGAAAAGGCAATCCCGTTTCGCTAGGAGACGTATCTGTAAATTCAGACGAGACCTATTTCAAGTTGTCTCCTTACGTTCGTTATACCTTCGTACATTCTAAGTTCGTTAACGTGTTTGTAGATGGTGGTGTTGATTACCAGCACTACAAAGGCGGTGTTAACAACTTGGAAGTAGGTTTAACTCCTGGTGTGGCAGTTAACCTGAACAGGCATTTCTCATTCGTAACAAAGGTGGGATTTTTAGGTTGGAAGAACACCAAGAACAGCGATACAGATTTGGATACACAAGCTTGGGGAGCATCGTTTGATAACAATCACCTCACCTTCGGTTTGTATTATAACTTCTAACACTGTGTCTAACCCTTGAGGTTAGTAAAAAGTAAATGGCGTGTCAATAGATGTTGGCACGCCATTTTATTTGTCTTTATGAACAAAGAACCATGCTTTAAAAGCCACAGTAAAGGGGATTTTATGCAACTAGCCTTTATCAGTTCGATTTCTTTTTGTAAATTTGCAGTATTAAGATAGTTGTTTGTGGCGTTGCATTTTGGCCCTTGTCTTTTGGCGGGCATTGGGCAACGAACCCATTTGCAAAATAGAGAAGTTTAAGAATGAAAGAAATAAGTTGGGGATTTATAGGTTGTGGCGAGGTAACCGAGAAAAAATCGGGTCCCGCCTTTAACGAAGTGGAAGGCTCGCACGTGCACGCCGTGATGAGTCGCACTGAAGATAAGGCACGTTCGTATGCCGAACGCCATCGCATTCGCAAATGGTACACCGACCCAAACGAACTTATCTGCGACCCAGATGTCAACGCCGTGTACATTGCAACGCCCCCTTCGAGCCATGCCACCTTTGCTATTATGGCCATGCGAGCAGGCAAACCCGTGTATGTGGAAAAGCCTTTGGCAGCCAGTTACGAAGACTGTGTGCGCATTAACCGTGTAAGTGAACAAACGGGTGTGCCTTGTTTCGTGGCTTACTATCGTAGGTACTTACCTTATTTTATGAAGGTGAAAGACATCGTAGATAGCGGAACTATTGGTAAAATCACCAATGTGCAAATACGTTTTGCTGTTCCTCCGCGTGATTTAGACTATTCTACCAATAGTAATCTGCCCTGGAGACTGCAACCCGATGTGTCGGGAGGTGGTTATTTCTACGACTTGGCGCCGCATCAGTTAGACTTAATACAAGAACTCTTCGGCATCATAACCCGTGCACGTGGTTATTTTTCTAACCGCGGACAGCTTTATGGCGTTGAAGACACGGTGAGTGCAGCCTTCGAATTTGAAAGTGGCGTAGTGGGTAGTGGCAGTTGGTGTTTCGTGGCACACCAAAGTGCAAAAGAAGACCGCATAGAGGTGGTGGGCGAACGGGGGCTATTGTCGTTCTCGGTGTACACCAACGACCCCATACAGCTGATAACAAGCGATGGCGCAACCAGTTTTAATGTAGACAATCCGCCCTATGCGCAGTTGCCGATTATTAAAACTGTTATCGAAGATTTACAAGGTATTGGTCATTGCTCGTGCACAAGCGTGAGTGCAACTCCTGTAAACTGGGTGATGGACCGTATTCTCAATAAGTTCTAACATGCTTAAATCATTTCTCACATCGTTGTATTTTTGTTTGTTGTGCATGGTGGCGAATGCTCAATGTGTGGATTCGTCGGCCGTGGAACAGCCTGTTAAGCCTTCGCTGATGAAGCGAGTGGCGAACGGTGTGAAGCAATTTGTAAATTCGTTTGGCGATGTAGACACTGCTTATATAGAGCCACAGAAGTATGTCTACACAGTGATGGCACAAAATACCTACACTTACGAGTTGTATAAAATCAAGACAGCCGAGGGCAACTCGGTGACTTTTGCTCCCGAACCCACAATCAAGTTTGGACCTTATGTGGGCTGGCAATGGTTGTTTTTGGGTTACACGGTAGACCTTCGTCGACTCAATGGTAACAACAAGCAAGAATTTGATTTGAGTTTTTACACAGCCCAGATAGGTATAGACTTGTTTTGGCGCAACACTGGCAATAACTATAAAATCAATAGCGTGTCGTTAGCCAAAGAGATAAAACCCGATGCTGTGTTGGGAAGCAATTTAGGTGGCTTTGAGGCACGCATTAGGGGCTTTAATCTTTATTACATCCTTAACCATAGGCGCTTTTCTTATCGCGCAGCATTCAGTCAAAGCACGGTGCAAAGGCGCAGTGCGGGTAGTTTGTTGTTTGGTGTGGGATGCACTTGGCACCGAGTGAATGTAGATTTAATGCAGTTAGACCAGCTCATTACTAGCAAACTAGGAGCGCAGGCCACCATTATCGGAGCAAACGACACGGTGAACTTTGGCAAAGTGAAGTACACCGACCTCTCTGTTTCAGGTGGGTATGCCTATAATTGGGTGTTTGCGCGCAACTGGGTGTTGGCTGGTTCGCTCTCGTTGGCCCTTGGTTATAAGCGCACCACAGGCGATGTGCGCACCCGCCGCACCTCGTTAGGCGACTTCTTGTCGTATAATGTAGCCGTAGACGGGGTGGGGCGATTCGGCATTGTATGGAACAACTCGCGTTGGTATGCAGGTGCTAGTACCATTTTGCATACCTATAACTATCGAAAAGATAGGTTTTCAACCAACAACATGTTTGGAAACCTCAACTTATATGTAGGCTTTAATTTTATAAAACGATGAAAAAAGCAATTATCGCATGTTTATTATTGGTGGCTACATCGCCACTTTGGGCAAAGGCTCAGTACACCACAGCCGACAGTATTAAGGTTGTTAAACTATTGCAAGAAGGAAAAAAGCAAAAGGGTAAGCAAGACTTAGTGCTGTTTTTCGCACGAAAATTCTTGGGCGTCCCCTATGTGGCAAGTACGTTAGAGAACAACACAGACGAACAATTAGTGATAAATTTGAGTCAACTAGACTGCACCACGTTTGTAGAAAATGTGCTAACACTAACGTTATGTACAAAGAATGGCCAAACAACGTTCGACGATTTTTGCAACCAACTGCGCAAAATTCGCTATCGAAATGGCAAAGTGGGTTATCCCACTAGGTTGCATTATTTCTCAGAATGGATTTCGGATAATACGCGAATGGGATTCGTTGAAGAAACACAAGCGCCCAATCCGCCTTTCAGTGCTGTGCAAACTTTGCAGATAAACTTTATGTCTACGCATGTAGACAAATACCCAATGCTGGTGCGTACGCCCGCATTTATTAAACCTATTGCGCAGATGGAGAGCGAACTTAACGGACAAACGTGTCGCTATATACCCAAGGCGGGCATCCTTAACAATGCAGCCTGCAAACAAGCAGTTAAAGATGGCAACATCCTTGCATTGGTAACTAGCCGTCAAGGCTTGGATACAAGTCACGTGGGATTTGCTATTTGGAAGAAAGATGGCTTGCATTTGTTTCATGCTTCGTCGTTACAAAATAAAGTGGTGGAAGACAAATCGCTGCTTCGTAACTATATGATGAAACAAAAATCGCAACTAGGTATTCGAGTAGTAAAGGTGAAATAGGTTTTTTAAGTTTGCGAGTTTTAAGTTTGCGAGCCTTTGAGTTCGTAAGTTTGCGGCTGTGAACTTTGCGATTGTGCGCATTTAAGCTTTCGAGAACTTGATTTTTTGAGATGTGTAGTTCATAAAATCTCGAATTTATCAGTTGCAGACTAAATAGCAAACGCTGTTTGCATTTGCTTAAACCATCAATTTTGAGAAGTAAAGGCAACAAAATATTGTGTTAACAATGCAAATAGTACCGCTCTTTAGTTGCAGTAGGGAAGCGGTTGATGCCTATAGTAATGAGTAAAATTGATGGTTGAGGGCTAAGAGAGCATTTGTTAGGTGCTTTTTGAAGCCAATCCTTGAAAAAGTGGGCGATTTGTTTGGCTGTTCCGAAATAATGAATTACCTTTGCACTCGCAAAAAAGGACAGGGTCCTTATCATGCAACCATTATGCATCCTTAGCTCAGTTGGTAGAGCAACTGACTCTTAATCAGTGGGTCTAGGGTTCGAA